>JBCBGD010000036.1:0-15377 GCA_038527085.1 Pseudomonadota bacterium
GGTGCGCGTGAATGTGAACCAGCCGCTTGATCCGGCCGGTGTAATCTACGACGCCGATACACTCGAGCCCATCGAAGGTGCCACGGCCACGCTGCTTGGTCCGGATGGTGCGCCCCTGCCGGACGTCTGCTTCGTGGATGCCAGCCAACAAAATCAGGTGACCGGGTCTAACGGCTTCTACCAGTTCTTCGTCGTCCCGGGCGCGGATGAGGCTTGTCCCGTGACGGAGACCCTTTACGAACTGCAGATCACGCTCCCGGACGGAAGCCAGCCGGTCTACGCCTTCCAGCCAGAGCGCACACCGCTCGATGCCACGACGTGCGAGATCGATGCCGTGCCCGGCCTGATCTGCGAGGTGAATGCGTCCAACCAGCCGCCAGCGGCCTTGTTCTTCGACACCTTCCTGATCGAATCTGGCGACCGCGACATCGTCCATAACCACATCCCAGTTGCGGTGGCGGCGAGTGCGTCTCCTGTCTCGGTGACCAAGACGACGCGCAATGTGACCGCGACGACCGGCTCGGTCATCGCCTACACGATCACCGTGATGAACGACCAGGCTGTGGACATTCGCGCGATCGATATCGCCGACACACCGCCCGCCGCCTTTACCTATGTGGTCGATAGTGCGCGCATTGGCGGTGTCGCTGTGGAGCCGCGAATGGATGGCGCACGCCTGATCTGGGACGACTTGGCCCTCGCGGCCGGTGAAACCCTCGAGATTGACTTGGCCATGGTGGTCGGGGCAGGCGCGACGGTTGGGGATTATGTGAACCTTGCGAACGCACTTGATCCGTTGACTGGACAAGTTCGTTCGAATGTCGCTGAGGCCCGCGTGCGCATTGTACCTGATGAATTGTTCGATTGTTCGGAAGTGATCGGCCAGGTGTTTGTCGACACCAATGGCAATGGTGTCCAGAATGAAGGCGAACCAGGCTTGGCCGGGGTCCGTGTGGCCACCGTCCAGGGCCTGCTCATCACCACAGATGAGTTTGGACGCTACTCGATCCCGTGCGCCGCCACCCCGGCAGATGCAATCGGCTCGAATTTCATCGTCAAACTGGATGAGCGCTCTTTGCCCTCCGGCTTTGAGATGACCTCGGAAAACCCGCGCGTCATCCGCCTGACCCAGGGCAAGATGTCAGAAGCCAACTTTGGTGTCGCGGCGCCGCGGATCGTGGAACTGGTTGTCACGGACAATGTGGTGACTGGCGACGGAGAGACGCTGCGCGAGGAGTTCTCCGACGAGATCGACCAACTCATTGAAGTCCTCCTTGAGGCGCCATCTTTGCTCACGCTGATCGAAATGGGTGAAGCGCCTGAAGGTCAGATGGCTCTTGTTCGCCGGATTATTGAAGAGCGTTGGGATGCTCAGGGCGGTAGCGGCGACCTAATGATCACCATGCAACGGGCCAACTAAGCAGCAATCAGACCGGATAGACAACGCCGTATCTAACGAGAGAGTTGGACCACTTTGTCGGGGGTGTCATATGCCTTGGGTGGGGTGGTCCTTAAGGAACTAGCCACTCGAGATGTTACTAGATAAGCGACTCAACTTTGTGCGCCCACGCCCTCAGTGCTTCGGCTTTTACCGTGTCGTATGAATGCACTTCGTAAATCTGTGTGACACCAGCTAGGTGTGTCCGAGAATTTTTCACACGACAATGCGGGGATCGCCGAACCGAGCAATATGCGTATCGGCAGTGCGTCGCAGGTCGTGCAAACGCCAGTCTAAAAAGACCAGATCGCCCTTTCCTGTGGCGGGTGTCTCATCGATCATGTCGAGCACAATCCTCGGCAAGGGCAGGCTGTGTCGGCGCCCACCCTTCATCGCCTCGCGCGGGATGTTCCAGCCCCCGTTTTCTATCGGCAAGCGGCGCATCTGAGCCACGGTTTCTCGGCGCTGACCCGTCAGAAGCAGGGTGCGAACAAAGGACTGGTTGATCGGAGACACGCTGGTACTGGATGCCCACAGCCTTGCAACTTCCTCCATGCTGAGAAAGCGGTCTCGCTGGACCTCCTTTGCCGGGCTGCGCCCATGCCGTTCTGGGACTGCAGAAGCTGTGCATAAGACGAGAAGGAAATACAGTAAGCGGGAATGGGCAAACAGATAAATGTACTCAAAAAGCCCCCTATGATTTGAATTGTATGGGTCTCGAACACCCTCGTATGTAATTCTGAAGCCGGAAAGAGAGTGTTAGAGCGCCTTAGCCAGTTTCAGCTTTTCGGAGAAGCGACACCCAAGACACTGCGACGATTTAAGGCCTGATATCCGACCGGGGAACCACCCGACTGATAGTGTTGGTATGGAAACTACTTCTGCCGCCGATACAGTAATCGACGATCGTCCGACCTGGGCTGACTGGCGCAGGGAGGCACACCCGCATGAAAAGTGTTTGCAGCAGATTCCTTTTCTAGGCCTTGCGCGTGAGAGCCAGCGCCCACCGCCCGGGCTCTGGCGAAACTGGTTGTTTCTTGGTGGCCGCGGATCCGGCAAGACGCGGGCTGGGGCTGAGTGGATCTGTTTCGCTGCGCGCTTTGGCGGAATTGGCCGTCTTGCCCTAGTTGGGAGTTCGCTTGCGGAAGTGCGCGAGGTGATGGTCGAGGGACCTTCGGGGATAAGGTCTATTGCGCCGCCGCCAGGAGAGGACGTGCCTGTTTATGAAGTGACGCGACGCCGCCTGCTATTCCCGAACGGCGCGGAAGTCATGGCGTTTTCTGCTGGTGAGCCCGAGAGCCTGAGAGGGCCACAATTTGGCGCGGTCTGGTGCGATGAGCTTGCGGCTTGGCCCGCGGAAGGCGCGGCCTGGGACATTATGCAACTGGGGCTGAGGCTTGGCGCCCAGCCACGCGCTGTTGCGACCACGACGCCGAAGCCCTCGAAGCTGATCAAGCGGCTTGTGCGGGAGAGTGTCACGGCGGTCACGCGATCAACGACAGCGGAGAACGCCGCCAACCTCGCGCCAGGTTTTATGGACGTCATGCGCAGCCAGTATGGCCACGGAGCGCTTGCGCAGCAGGAACTCGATGGGTTGATTGTCGAGCAGACCGAGGGCGCGCTCTGGACTTTCGAGAACCTGGAGGAGTGCCGGCGAGATGCCGCGCCCGGCCTGTTCGAGAACATCATCGTGGCGATCGACCCGCCTGCAGGCGTAGGGCCTGAGGCAGATGCCTGCGGGATCATAGCGGCAGGACGCGCGAGCAGCCCTGGTTTCCAGCGACATTGTTTTGTCCTTGCAGATGCCAGCGCCAGGGGCTTGAGGCCCCTCGACTGGGCCGCGAGAGCCGCGGCGCTCGCGCAAGAAGTGGGAGCTACGGCGATCGTTGCCGAGGCCAATCAGGGCGGCGAGATGGTGAGGGAAGTTCTAGGCATGGCTGGCGCGAGTGTGCCGGTACATCTTGTCCACGCTCGCTTGGACAAGCGGGGCCGGGCCTTGCCGATCAGTGCTCTCTACTCGCAGAAACAGGTCTCGCATGTAGGCAGATTCGAAGATCTCGAACGCGAGATGCTGACGTTTGGAACGACCGCGCAATCTGGATCGCCTGACCGTCTCGATGCGTTGGTCTGGGCCGTTCGGGCCTTGATGCTCGAAGGGGAGCTTTCGGTGCGGCCGCAAATGCGGCGCCTCTAACGGCCCGTCCTGAAGGCTTTTCGTCCGATATAGGGGTTTGACTTTGGTGTTTCCGCGGTTGGGGCTGGTTCGGTTTCTTCGGGCTCAGGCACCTGCCAGCTGTCGGCCAGCACGGTGCGAATGTGCTCGAGTGCAAGCTTGCCAGTGCGGATCTGTTCGATTGTCACCGTCTTGTCCACGCGTCGAGCGAGCTGCTTCAGATGCATCGGCTTGAGTGCATCGAGCGTTTTCTCAAACACATCAGGGCTAAGCGTTTCGCGGATCTTGAGTATGTCGTCGCGGGTCTGCTTCCCGGCGATCAGCTGTTTCTTGGCCAGGTTGATCGCAGCCGATGACCATTGCTCGGGCTTGATGCTGCGAAACACTTCGGGTGCGTTCACCATCGTTTCCAGTGCTCGGCGCCCGTCGATCATGAGGCTCATTTCAACAGCTCCGCTATTTCCTTGTGCAAGGAGTCCAACACACCAAGGGCTTCGCCCGGCCATTTCTGGGCCAATGTGGGTGCATGTCCAAGTTCGATCGGGTTGACCGCAAAATCAGGTGTGGCGGGAATAATGGTGCTCAACATGGAGTACTCTGTCTCTCCGCCCTCGGCACCTTCGCACATAGCGTTTAGGACGATTCTCTGGTGATCAGACGCAGTGAAGCGAGTCGCGAGGACATAGGGCAGGCCTTCGCCGGAGTCCCTGTTGAGCTGCGGAACGACGTCGCCGATGAACAGGTCAAGACCCAAGGTCGACATGAAGTCGGGAATGGTGGGCACGATCAGAACATCGGAGATCGCGAGAACGGTTTCAGTCATGGCTGAAATGCCCGGCGGACAGTCACACAGGATGATGTCGAACTGGGATTTCAAGTGTTCAAGATCGCTCGTCAGGCGCTGGCCGACACGGCCCTCAATCGCGTGCATGGAATAGCCCTGCGAAGTGAGTTCGTAGATCAGCGCGCGCTCTGTTCGCCTGAGGCCCGGAGACGATGCGACCAGGGAAATGTCGAGGGTACGACCTGTATGCGTCACGTCACTGGCGCGATGGGTGATGAACTCGGAAAGCTTCATAAGCTGTTCGCCGAAGAAATTTTCGTCGAGATAGTCCGTCACCGTCTTGTGGCCTGAAATGGCATCGTAGAGGCGCTCATCGCCGCCGCGGCCGAAAATGATCATCGACGCGTTGGCCTGCATATCCAGGTCCACGACGAGCGTGCGTCGGCCTTCGGCAGCAAAGGCTTCGGCGAGACTGACGCATGTTGTGGTCTTTCCCACGCCGCCTTTTGAATTGGCGATTGAAATAATCTTTCCGGACATTCTGGCCCTCTTGGTCAGGCTTGTAATTGCCGCTGCGTATCGGTGTTTCCCAAGTCTGACCAGCACGATTGCAGCGTCGATTTGCGGAATACTCTGAGGTTTTCCACGAAGATTTCTGGCTAAGGCGTTGGTGCAAAAGCGCTTCGCTGGTGACCAATCCGACGGGGGACGATGGCGGGTTAGAAACGGGCATTGTCGAAATCCACCCAAAACCCGGAGCGATGCCCATGGCCTGGCCCTTTTCCCGCGGCGCGGACACCAAGTCCGCGGCCGTGCCCCTTGTTGCGCTCTCCCAGCTTGGCCAGCCCCGGTGGGGAAGCCGAAGCTCAGGCGCGCTGATGCGGGATGGCTACCTCTCCAATCCCATCGCCTATCGCTGCATCAGGATGGTCGCCGAGGCGGCAGCTAGCGTGCCCCTCAAGATGGGCGAGGGCAATCTGGCCAGCCTGCTGTCGCGGCCGTTGCCCGATATGGATGGTGCGAGCCTGTTGCAGATCCTGCATTCGCATCTCCAGATCTCGGGGAATGCGTATCTCGAGGCAGTCAGCCTTGCAGAGGACGAACCACCAGGTGCGCTTTTCGCGCTGCGACCGGACCGGATGAAGGCGATGACCGGCCACAATGGCTGGATCGAGGGGTGGTCCTATGAGGTGGGCCGAACGCGCCGAAGGATCGAGCGGACCGATGATGGCTGGCTGCCTGTCCTGCACGTCAAGCTGTTCAATCCTGGTGACGATATCTACGGGCTCGCACCACTTTCGCCCGCACGAAAGGCTCTGGACCTGCATTCAGGCGGCGCCGATTGGCAGAAGTCTCTGCTCGACAATTCGGCCAGGCCTTCAGGCGCTTTGGTGTATGGCAAGGATGGCGCGCATCTCACCGACGAGCAGTTCTCGCGCCTGAAAGAGGAGCTGGAAAGCGCCCACACTGGTGCAGGAAATGCGGGTCGCCCACTTTTGCTCGAAGGCGGCCTGGATTGGAAGCCCATGTCCTTGTCACCCGCCGATATGGACTTCCAGAGCGCGCGAAATGCAGCGGCCCGGGAGATCGCGCTGGCGTTCGGTGTGCCGCCCATGCTGCTCGGAATTCCGGGTGACAACACATACTCGAACTACCGAGAGGCCAATGCAGCCTTCTGGAAGATGACGGTTCTGCCGCTGGCGCAACGTGTCGCCCAGGCGCTTTCGAACTGGCTTGTGCCGCGCTTTCCCGGCGAGGTAGCCATCACTTGCGATCTCGACGCTGTTCCAGCACTGGCGCCGGAACGCGCCGATCTGTTTGCGAAACTTGAACAGGTCGGTTTCCTGACCGACGAGGAAAAACGCAGAATCGCTGGACTGGCACCCTGTAGTGATGACGCGTCATGAGCGCGCCAGCTGCTGTGCCGGAACGCAAACTCACCATCGGCCTGATGTTCGCGGTCTGCGTTCAGCTGGCCGCCGGCTTCATCTGGGCAGGCGGTATCGCGGCCAGGATCGAAGCTCTGGAGCGCTCGTCCAACACCTATCAGGCTGATCATGTCCTGCTTGCCAGGCTTGAAACCCGCGTCGAGGCGATCGGTGACCAACTCGACAGGATTGAAGCGCGCCTGGAGGTGGAGCCATGAGCGGGGCCGTCCTCATTGAGGGCTATGCCTCTCTCTTCGGCCCGCCGGACAAAGTCGGTGATTGCGTGCGCGCAGGAGCTTTCGCGCGCAGCCTTCGTGCCCATGCTGGTGTTCCAATGTTGCTGCAGCATCGCAGCGGCGCAATTGCGGGACGCTGGACGCGGATCACGGAAGATGGTCGTGGCCTCTATGTGCGCGGACTGGTCGAGACGCCTGGCGCGCTTGCACTCATCCATCGCGGCTTGAATGGCCTTTCGATCGGTTTTCGGTCGAGGCTTGCCCGCCCGCGAACCGGCGGCGGCCGCGATCTCATTGATCTCGACCTCGTCGAGATTTCCCTTGTCGCTGACCCGATGCAGCCGGCTGCGCGCTTTCGCGCCCCAGCCGGTCAGTCCAAGGCGGCCTGACACCTTTTCCTCGGTCAAACAGGAGTTTCCATGACCCAAGAAACCAAAATGAACCCGGCGAACGGCCAGTCCGATGCGGACCTGATGGCCGCCTTCGATGCCTATAAGAGCGCCAACGACGCTCGGCTCGCCGAAATCGAGCGGCGCGGAGAGGCTGATCCGCTTACGGATGAGCGCCTTGCGCGCATTGACCGTCGGTTGGAGGCGCTGAGCCTGAAGGCGGCGGGGCCACACAATGGCATCGCCACTGCTCCGGAAGTCGACACCGCACAAACCGAAGCCTGGCAACGCTACCTCCGCAGCGGTGACGAAAGCGGGCTTGCCCGCCTGGACACCAAGTCGCTCAACACTGGGACGGATGAGCAAGGCGGATATGTCGCCCCGCCAGAGCTCGATCGCCTGATTGAAGCGCGCTTGCAGGCGGCTTCGCCCATGCGCTCGATCGCTACCGTGCGTCAGACCTCCTCTGGCGTATATCGCAAGCCCGTTGGTTTGGGCGCCGCTGCAAGCTGGGCGGGTGAAACCGATGCGCGGGTCGAGACAACATCTCCGAATCTCGCACTGCTCGATTTTCCGACGGGTGAGCTCTATGCCATGCCCGCAGCCACGCAGACACTGCTGGAAGATTCCTATGCGGATGTGGACGCATGGCTTGCCGATGAGGTCGAGGTGGCCTTTTCGGCTCAGGAAAGCGCCGCCTTCATCTCGGGCGATGGTGTCGGAAAGCCCAAAGGTGTTCTCGACTACACCATCGTCGATGATGCGAGCCACAGTTGGGGCCAAATCGGGTCTGTGCCGGGGGACTTCACAGTCGTTGATCCCGCCGACCAGCTGATCGACCTGATCTACGCACCGAAATCTCAATTCAGGGCCAATGGCCGATTTGTGATGAACCGGCGGACCGTGTCGATCATCCGGAAGTTCAAGGATGCCGATGGGCGCTATCTCTGGCAGCCCGGAACGGGCGGCGAAGGCGCGACGATCCTTGGATATCCGGTAACGGAAATCGAGGACATGCCGGACATCGGCGCGGGCGCGTCTGCGATCGCGTTCGGTGATTTCCGGCGCGGCTATCTGATCGTCGATCGCCAGGGCTCACGCGTTCTGCGCGACCCATTCTCCGCCAAGCCGTACGTTTTGTTTTACACGTCCAAGCGCGTGGGCGGCGGCGTCCAGAACTTCGATGCGATCAAGGTGATGACCTTCTGATCTTCCGCGATTCTCTAACCCGCAACCGCGCTTGTGCGGTTGCGGGCTCTTCCCTCTAATTTGGAGACTGCCGACATGTTTGAAGCTGTAATCATTGCAATGATCCGCCAGGCCGCCAGCCTGACAAAGCCCCAACAGGACGAATTTACGACCAAGGCCGCCGAAACCATCGCGACCCTGATCAAGGGAACCGAGACGGGCATCGATGACGCGCTCATGCGCGATGTTGGACTGCCACTTGGCGGCGACGTAATCAGCAAACTGAAAGCGCTCGTCTAGCCGCGCGGCTTTCGCGACAAACCCCATCCCTCAACTGGAATAAGACCCATGACCCTGACGGTGATCACACCGCCAGACGCACTTCCTGTGCCCGATGCTGACGTGAAAGCGTTTCTTCGCATCGGGCATGACGGTGAAGATGATCTGGTGACAGAACTCAATGCGGCTGCCACCCGGCAGGTTGAGTCAACGATCGGACAAGTTCTTGTGACCCAAGTGCTTGAGCGTGAATTCAAGGGATGGCCTGCTGCCGTCTCGGGACATGGCGCGCTCCTCCTGCCGGGACCTGCGCTCGCCTTACTGAGCGTGACGATCCTTAGCGACAGCGCCGGATCGGAAGACGTCTCCGGCAGGTTCCGGCTGTTCAATGGGCGCCTTGTACTCAGGCCATGGAGCATCGCCCCGCCGGTGCCTGTCGGTGGATGCGTTCGGATCCGGTTCCAGGCCGGGTATGGCGCGCCGGAAGACGTGCCAGAAGACCTCGCACTGGCGATCAAGTTGATGGCTGCAGAAGCCTATTCCAGCCGGATGGCAGGTCACGGACCCGGCAACATTCCCCGGCAGGCCGAAGAGATCCTGGCCGTTCACCGGAGGGTGCGCCTGTGAGTGCTTTTCTCTATCTGCCGGCGAGCGCTGACTCTGTGCTGGTGTCAGCTGTCATGGATGCATTCCGGGCCGACCCAGGGGTGCGCGATGCGTTCGGAACGCCGCCGCGCATTTTCTTTGGTGAAACCCGTCGCGCCATCTTTCCCTTCGCTGCGCTGGAGCGCCATGAGACGGAGGATGCATCCTTTGTGGGCGCCCAAGGCAGGCTGCACAGGATCACTCTGACGACCTCATCGCGCCATGGCGGCCATGAGGAGGCGCAGCTGCTGGTCAGCGCGTTGTCCTCAGCGGCTGAAAACATGCAGCTTCAGTTGGACGGTCAGGATGCTGTTTTCATCCATGTGGTGTACTCAGATGTCGTTCGCCCTCCTGAGCGAGACCAGTATCGCGGTCTTTTACGGCTGAAGATACTGACCCGCGCCATCGCGCCGTCCCAGGGAGGTGCGTGATGAGCTTGAAAGAGTTTCATGAGGTTCGATTCCCATTGGCTGTGGCTTTCGGAGCCGTGGGCGGGCCCGAACGGCGTACAGAAGTCGTGACGCTGGCAAGCGGCGCTGAACACCGCAATGCGGTCTGGGCAGGGTCCCGTCGCCGCTTCGATGTGGGTGGCGCGATTCAGACGCTTGACGAGTTGCATGATGTGCTCGCCTTCTTTGAGGCGCGCCGCGGTCCGCTCCACGGCTTCCGATTTCGCGATTTCACCGATGATCGGTCCTGCTCGCCTGACCAATCGGCGAGCGCGCTCGACCAGGTACTGGGCGTTGGAGACGGTGTTCGGACAGCGTTCCAACTCATCAAGCGCTACGGAGATGTTGTTCGCCTTATCCTCAAGCCAGTGTCCGGAACCGTCACTGTCGCTCTGGATGCAACGACATCGGCGACTGGTTGGTCAGTTGATGTTGCAACCGGCCTTTTGGAGTTCGACACGCCGCCAGCTCCTGACGTTGAGATCACTGCAGGATTTGAATTCGATTGCCCGGTGCGGTTTGCATCCGATCGGATCGAAGCCAGCGTCGAGGGCATCTCCAGCGGTCGGATCGCCAAGGTCGAATTGATCGAGCTCTTGGGGAACGTATGATGACGAGCATCTACGACAGTTCCAAAACTTCGCTGCAGACCACCTGTCAGTGTTGGGTGATTACGCGCCAAGATGGCGAGATTGTCAGGCTTACAGAGCATGATCGCGCCCTTCGTGTAGGTGAGGATACCTACTTTCCAGGTGCCCTTATCGAGCACAGTAGCTTCATCCTGACGTCAGACCTCACTCCGGGGCGGGCTGAAATGGATGGTGCGCTCGACAGCGAGGCTTTTGATGAAACCGACGTCAAAGCAGGCCTCTGGGACCATGCGCGCGTTGATGTGCACCGGGTCGATTGGAGGAGTGGTGAAATTCTCTCCCACATCTGGTCTGGCTTTTTCGGCGCTATCGAAATCCGGGGGAGTTCCTTTTCTGTCGATCTGATCTCGCTCAAGACCCAGCTGTCGCGATTGATAGGCAGGGCGTACACGCGCCAATGCGATGCGGTTTTGGGCGACGGGCGCTGCGGCGTTGACCTGAGTGATCCCGCACACGCTGGAAAGGTGTGCGACCGAAGCCTGAGCACCTGTGCAACCCGCTTCGGCAATGCGGTCAATTTCCGAGGCTTTGCCCACATGCCGGGAAGTGATTTCCTGTTGGCTGGACCCAATGCCGAGCCAGGCCGATGACATCGCGGACCGATATCGTTTCTGCCGCGCGCGGATGGATTGGCACACCGTATCGCCATCAGGCCAGCGCAAAACATGTGGGCGCCGATTGCCTTGGTTTACTTCGCGGTGTCTGGCGTGAGTGCGTTGGCACCGAACCCGCTCTTGTGCCGCCATACATGCCTGATTGGGCAGAGCGCACGGGTGATGATCTACTGATCTCTGCTGCGCGCGCCCACCTAACCGAGCAACCTGTGGGGCAGGCACGCGCCGGCGACGTTCTGATCTTTCGCATGTCGAGCGGTGTGCCCGCCAAGCACTGCGCCATTCTGTCTAAAGATGCATTTCGCGGGCGAAAGATCATTCACGCCTACTGGGGCCGCAGTGTCTGCGAAACGTCGCTGGTGCCTTGGTGGGAGCGGCGCATTGCTGCGGCCTTTTCTTTCCCCGGATTGGAGGACCTCTCATGGCCCGAATAGCATTGACGCAGGCCGGTTCGGCCCTGGGACGGCAAATCTTGCCGCAGAGTTTTCAGGTGCTCGGCCGGCGTTTCTCCGGAGCGAGCCTTGGACGCAGGCTAGGGGGGCTAGCCGCCAACGCGCTGGAAGACGCACTCGAGGCGCGGAAGGAGGGCCCTCGGCTCGACGCGCTGAGGATCATGGAGAGCCGGGAAGGCGCTGGCATCGCGAATGTGTATGGCCGGATGCGGGTTGCTGGTCAGCTGATCTGGGCGAGTGACTTCACAGAACAGCGGGAGACCCAAGGCGGTAAAGGAGGCCCAAGGGTCAACACGTACACTTACTCAGTCAGCTTCGCGGTCGGGATTTGCGAGGGCCCGGACGCGCGGATCGACAGGATCTGGGCGAATGGCGAAGTGCTGGACAAAAGCAGATATGTTCACCGCGAGTATCCTGGCTCAGAGCACCAAGACCCTGATCCCGCAATTGAGGCTGACCTCGGTCCAGGCCAGTCGCCAGCCTATCGCGGGCTGTGCTACATCGTGTTCGAAGATTTTCCCCTGGAGACCTTTGGCAACCGCATCCCCAATTTGTCGTTTGAGGTCGTCCGCACCCCTGCCGGTGGCGGCGAGCGACAGATCAAGGACGTGGTTCGATCGGTGAACCTGATACCCGCCACAGGTGAGTTCGCATACTCGATCCAGCCTGTGCGCGAGCGTACCTTTCCAGGCCGAGAGCGCCCTCTGAACGTTAACAGCCATGAAGGCCGCGCGGACGCAATCGTTTCCCTCGATCAACTCCAGTCTGAGCTGCCGGCAGTTGATTCGGTCTCTCTGACGGTTGGTTGGTTCGGCGACGATCTACGGGCCGGCGAATGCAGTATCCGTCCGGGTGTCGAGACCCGCGAGCGCGACACGGTTCCCATGGATTGGCGAGCGGGCGATGTCAGCCGGGCGGGTGCCTACCTCATTTCCCAAGATGCTGATGGCAATGCGAACTACGGCGGAACACCGAGCGACGAAAGCGTCGTCGAAATCATGCGGGATATGGCGGCGAGAGGGCTATCGGTGACGCTCACGCCCTTCCTGCTGATGGACATTCCGCCAGGCAATGCAAATGGTCAGCCGGCTTTCCCTTGGCGCGGGCGCATAACCTCCACAGCCGAGGGAACACCCTTGGCGCGCTCGGACGTGGAGAGTTTTGCAGGCTCCGCTTCGCCCGAAGATTTCTTTATTGAGGATGGCCGCGTCAGGTATTCCGGCAGCAGCAACGATTGGGGCTATCGCCGTTTTATCCTCCATTTGGCATGGCTCGCGAAGGCAAGTGGCATCTGCTCGGCATTTCTGATCGGCAGTGAGATGCGAGCGCTCACGCGGATACGCGACGGAGACGGTCAGTTTCCGCTCGTGGACGTGCTTGTGGAACTGGCGTCTGATGTTCGACAGGTTCTTGGCCCAGACTGCAAAATCTCTTATGCCGCCGACTGGAGCGAATACGGTGCTTATGCTCCCGGCAATGGCAGCAATGATGTCCTGTTTCCACTAGACCCCCTGTGGGGCTCGCAGGACATCGATTTCATAGGGATAGACTGGTATCCGCCGAGTGGCGACTGGCGCGACGGCGAAGAGCATCTGGACGTGCAGGCCGGCTTCGAGTCGCCAGGCCAGAGCGATTACATCCTCCGCAATCAGACAGGCGGCGAAGGGTTCGACTGGTACTACGCAACCGGTGCCGACCGGGACAATCAGATCAGAACTCCAATTGTCGATACAGCCCATGGGGAGGATTGGATCTTTCGGGTCAAGGATTTGACGTCCTGGTGGAGCAGCCCTCATTTTGAGAGGCCAGCAGGGGTCCGTTCATCCACGCCCACGTCCTGGGTTCCGGGGTCCAAACCAATTCGCTTCAGCGAAATTGGGTTCCCGGCCATCGACAAAGGACCGAACTCACCAAACTTGTTCTTTGATCCCAAAAGTTCTGAAAGCGCTGTTCCGCCCTATTCGAATGGCGCGCGCGATGATGTGCTTCAGGCACAGGCACTGGTCAGTACGTTGGACTATTGGCAAGCCCAGCCCTTTATTGAGGCAGCATCAGTCTGGGCATGGGACGCCAGACCGTTCCCAGCATTTCCTTCCAACGATACCGTCTGGTCGGACGGCGAGAATTGGTCTTACGGGCACTGGCTGAACGGGCGTACGGGCCTGTCGACCCTTTCCCACACACTCGCTGATCTGGCCGCGCGAGCGGGGACGGCAATGGATACGGCCTCGGTGGCGGGTGTGCTTCAAGGCTTTGCCTTGAACGGCGTTCAAAGGCTCGACGCAGCACTGGAGCCGCTTTTTCAGTTGGCAGAACTCAGGCTTTTGGAGAGCGTCGACGGGCTGGCTGTCGAACAAAAGCCAATGCGTTCGCAGCTCACGATACAAACAAGTGATCTCGTAACCCCTGAGACCTGCACGCGCGATACTGACGGCGAAAGGACGGGACGCCTCAGGTTGCTCCATGCAGGGCTGGCGTCCGGCTTCGATATCACGGTATCGGAAGCCCGAGACCCCCAAGGGGACACGCGGCGCACAGCGGCACTGGAGCTGCCTGTAGCCCTGTCTGATCCGGAGGCAGAACGCGTTGCAGGTCGACTTCTGAAGACCGCCAATCGCGTCGAGCGTCTGCAGATCGAACTTTGCGGATACGGCCCGAACGTCTGGCCGGGTCAGCGGGTTGATTTCGCTGGCGAGCCGTTTGAGGTGGACTGGGCGCGGCGCGGGCAAACCGATACGCTCGCCCTCGTCCCAAGCGATAGTACCTTTGCGCTCGCGCCTTCGGTTTCGGTTCCGGTCAACGCTCCGGTGACGTCTCTTCACGCTGAGCCGGACCTCCTGTTGATTGATGGACCGAGGCTGCGCGCAGAAGCAGGGCCAACTGGGTATCTGGCCGTCTTTGCAGACCCGTGGCCAGGACGAGTTGAGATCTTTGCTGGCGCTGTCGAAGACGCGCTGACAACGAGGGGAGTGGCAGTGCAGCCCAGCCTGACCGGACGGCTGCTTTCAGAATTGCCGACGGGCCCGCTGTTTCGCTGGGATAAGGCCAGTGAAGTTGATATCGAGTTGGCGTTCGCAGGGATCAGTTCTAGCGCGCGGGACGCGGTCCTATCGGGCACGAACCGTCTTCTGGTCGAAACCGAAGCAGGGTGGGAGTGTCTTGGCTTTCAGAGCGCTGAATTGATTGGTCAGTCGACCTATCGATTGAAGCACTTGTTTAGGGGTCTCGCGGGCACGGAAAAACTGGCGGGCTTTGGCGCGAGTCCAGGGGCACGATGCGTGGTCGTTGATGATACGGTTCTCGGCGCGCCCTTGAGCATTGAAGACCTGGACCGCGAACTCTTGTTCAGGGCAGGCCTTGCTTCCCAAACGCAAGCTTATCGCTTTCGGACGGGCGGTGTTCATCCCCTCCGCCCAGCCCATGCTCTCTACAAGTCGGAGTCCGGATTTGCTCAGTGGACCGAGCGCGATCTCGCCATCCCGGATGCCTGGGATGCGCCTGATCCACTGCTCAATCTGCGATACCAGGTGGCTTGGGAAACGGCAGATGGCCAAAGTCTGGAGGTGGAAGTCACTGGCACCGAAGTCGAGTTGGGCCTTGGTGCTGAGCATCCGAGGCTCAGGACGGTTTCCCCATCAGGGCATTTGAGTGACTGGGTTTATTTTGACGTCGGCTAAGACTAACTCTGCCCTTCACCTCAGTGTCGATGCGAGAGAGAATCCAAGTGGCCAAAGATCCCTACGCCACGCTTGGTGTAAGCCGCAAGGCGAGCGAATCTGAGATTCGAGCTTCGCATAGGCGCCTGGTGAAAGAGCTGCACCCGGACCTGCATCCGGGCGACAAAACTAAAGCCGATCGGTTCAAGGCTGTTTCTGCTGCTTTCGAGATACTGGGCGATCCAGAAATGCGCGCGAAGTTCGATCGCGGCGAAATCGATGGTGACGGAAATCCTGTGCACCCTTTTGCGGCACAGGGCGGAACGTACCGCCCAGGAGGCTCCCAAGGCGGCGCCGATCCATTCGAAGACATTCTTTCAGGGATATTCGGTGGACGCCAGCGACGCCGAACGGGTCCCGTCCGAGGCCGTGATGTTCGTTACCAGGTGGAAATCAGCTTTGAAGATGCTGTGACGGGGGCGCGCCGTCGAATGAC
>JBCBGD010000037.1:0-15325 GCA_038527085.1 Pseudomonadota bacterium
CCTGAGGCGGGTTTTTTACACGACCGTCCAGCGGACCAAGCGCTGTGGCGCAGATCAACAGACAGCCCTGTCAGCGCGCTCAGACTAACGCGCCGACAGATCGAGTTCCCTGATCACAAGCTGGCCACGGTTTTCCCGGGCATGGGAGACGTATTGATCGCGAAGCGCCTGCAGGGATGGCACGGGCAAGGGCGCGAGATCTTCGGCCTTCAGCCTGTTTGGCAAGCCCGCGCCGAGTTCAAGCGAGGAGACGAAACACACGACTTGTTCGCGCGCCCCCGAGGGCGGGAACACAAGGTCAAATCCCGCGCCCACCCCTGGCACCGTCACGCCTTCATCGGCGGGCACAAGCGGGTCAGGCTGCCACCGGTTCGGGAACACGCGGGCGACGCTGCCGCTCACGTCTTGTAGATAGCAGTAGGCATAAGCCGTCTGGCTTGAGCGCAGGGAGAAAGACAGCGGAGCGCCAGGCGTGCGCTGGTTCGCCACCATGTTGATCTGGACGGAAAATCCCTCCGCCAGGTCGTCCATGCGGCCGGGAACCGGCTGGCTCGCCGTCTGGGGCGCGAGCCGGACCGCCACATTGTCCGCAAGGCGATCGGGTGCTGACCCTGTGTCGCGCCAGTCCGTCAGCACATTGAAAAGATCGAGGCCCGAGGTTCCTTTTGGACGTCCCTTTGAGTCCAGAAAGGCGTCGACCGCGCTCTGAAGCTGCAGATTGCGCTCACCATTCAGGGGGCCGGAATACAGCCCGAGACTGGCAAGCCGGCGCTGGGTGAAGACGACGCGCTCGGGCTCGCTCATGCTCAGGAAGATGTCCTGGCGAATGGTCTGCGCTTCGCGGTCGTCATGCGAAAGGCCGAGGCAAGACCAGTAAGGCACACCCGTCAGCCGGCCCAGGGCCTCGATCGAGTTCAGCTCGATCAGCGCGCGAACCGCATGGGGCACACCGTCTGACCGGCTCGCGATGATTTCCAGATTGGCGCCGTATTTTTCCAGCATGCCGCCGAGCTGCGCGCCAGAGGCGCGTGAGCGGAGTGCGACTTCATTGGCCGCGCGCGCCCGGCTGATGATGGTTCTTTGCTGCAGGTTGCCGACGGTGAGGTCGACTGAAACGAGTGAATAGGCCGATCCCGAGGACAGACTTGCGCCATCCATCGGCGTTCCGATGCCAACGGTGCCGGAGTTCTCTGTCACATTGCCAGCAAAGCCGGATATGGCGCCGCGGATATAGTAGGCGGGGATGTAGAAACCGTCCTTGGGCGACAGCACCCAGAGACCCTGCTCAGGTGCCAGCTGATTGGGATTGTAGTCCGTCACAACGAAGGCCCCGCTGCGCTGGGACATCTTCGCGATCGCGCCTTGCAGCCAGATGTCGCTGCCAACGAAGACCCGGCCGGTATAGTCCGGCACGGCAGAGACGGCGATGGTCACCCCACTAACGCCGAATTCGGCGAAGGCGTTGTCCATACAGCTCAAGGGTTCCTCGAACCGCGTCACCGTAGGGACTGGCGGGCTGTCCGGGCGCGCCGTGGCAGACACGTCGCTGGGTGAGGGCGTGGCACACCCGGCCAGGGCGAGGAGCCCGGACAGGGTGGCGACTTTCAGTTTGTGCAGCATGTCAGGTCCCCGTCTGTCAGGAGAATGAGCTTACCGGGCGCAGACTATTCTTCAACGTCGTCGTCAGGATCCTCATCAATGTTGGAGATCACCTCATTGCTGCTCACCGTGGTCGTGGTGATGGCAGACGAGTTGCCCTGACCCACCTGAATGTTGACGTGGTAATTGGTGTCGCCATCGCCACTTGGCTGGCCAGGCAGAAGCCCGCTGCCTGCCGGCATCGAAAAGCTCATCGGCGTGGGGCCGCCTGTATCCAGCCGCATCATCGGGCGGGCGGCGGCAAGCGCTTCGGCCTCAAGGAGGCGCAGCTGGGCGCGCTGGGAGGCGATTGAGAGCCTCCGCTGTTCTGACGCCGATGCCGTTGCTGTCGCTTCGGCGCGAGCGGCACGCAATTTCTGGCTGAGCACATAGGAGTGCTCTGACAGGTTGGGCGCGGACTGTGCCTGCGCCGCGCCCACGATGGAGGCCAGGGCGAGGCCGAGAATGAGGGGTTTCATTGGAATGGTCCTTTCTATCTGGTGAGAGGGCTACCGGTCTGACTGCTCGGTCGTCAGGTCGAGACTCAGATCATTGTCATCGCCGACCTGCACGCCGACCTGGGTGATCACTTCGAGGTTGATGTCGAGGAGATCGCCATGCTGGGCGGGTCCGATGGGCCGTCCGACTTGTGTGATGTCGCCTGACAGGTGGGTGTCGTTGCCATTGCCGCGCTGGATGGCGATCTGCTCGGCGAAGATCATCTTGCTGTCGATCCCGCCCTGGCCGGGCGTGCCGCCATCATCGACGCCGGCGTAGGCCATATCGATCGTGTTGCCCTCGCCATGGTTGTAGGCAAACTGGTTCACGAAGCTCTGATCATAGCTGAAGATCGGCCCGGAGCCGTAATGCTGTTCGATGAACTTCTGGGCATGGGGATTCAGCGCGCCCGATGTCGGCGCGCTGGCGTAGGCGCCCTGGTAGATCACGTCCTCCCGGGCATCGCGGTTGTAGTCGCCAACGATCGTGCTGCGCTGGGATAGGCGGGCCTCAGAGTCCGTCGTCACGAACGGGGATTGCGCATGAGATGCGCCCGCAAGCACGGCGATCGCGGCGAAGAGAAGGGTTGGTTTCATGGGTCAGTCTCCTTGCTGGGTTCGAGTTGACCCTTGCAGGATGACAGGGATGCAGGCGGCCAGCTGTTCTGCAGGGCACACCCCAGGCGCCGATGGAAAAAAAGGCCGCTCTGAAAAGAGCGGCCAAGGCAAAGGAGGGAGAAGTGAAGGGAGGTGGCGGACCGCTTCATCGCGATCCGCCGGGTAGGAGGTTTAGCGGGTGCACAGACCTCCCGAGGTGCAGACGCGGCGGATCCGCGGCGTCGACGAAGTGGCTGGCTCACCGATGGCGAAGCTGGAGCCGTACTGCTCGTTGACCTTGTCGCGCAGGTCAGTGTTTGCGTAGCCCTCGACCACACGCTCGTCACTGTCGGCCAGCTCGTTGCGCGTCAGAGCATCAGCTGGCGTGCCCCATGAATAGCTCTCTGCCTGGGCATAAGCGTCCTGGTAGTTGGCATCGTCCGCAGCGACGGTGTTGTGCTCGCCATTGATGATGTCAGCCTGGAAGTCGATCAGCAGGTTGGAAGCATCCGAGGTTGCGATCGCCTCACGACCAAAACCAATCGCGTCAGCGCTGGCGTATTGCTCGTTGAACTGCGTCGACAGTTTCGTGTTTCCGGAGCCGAAAATGTTGCTGACGGAGCTGACGTCCATCTGGTTGACGGCCGTTGCAGTGGTCTGGCCCTGGGGGCTGGAAACGCCTTGTGCCAGGGCACCAGGAGCGATGGCGACGATAGCGAGAGCGGAGAGAAGAATTTTCATGGGATTGGTCCTTTCAAGGTCTTTCAGGTTTCGGTTTGGGGCGTTTCCCCGGTTGCGAGGCCGTTTCTTTTTTCTTGGCCACGAGAAGACCTTACGGCGTGGCCCACGGGCCCACTGTGCCGTAGAAAACAGGACAGAAGTTTTTTCGAAATTCTAATGAAAACAATGATAAAAAAAGGCCACTCCTTCAGGAGCAGCCCCCATTGAACAGTCCTGGGCGCGACGTCAGTCCTCGCTCAGCGCATAGTCCTCAAGCCAGTCCGTATCGAGAATATGAAGCACGCCTTTTTCATGGCGCGATGCGCCAGCCGTCTCAAACCGTTTGAGGACGCGGTTCAGGTTCGACCGGGTCAGTCCGCAATAGCGAGCCAGCGTGCCCTGGTCGATCGCGATCTCGCAGGAGAGGTCTCCACCATCATCTTCTTCGGAATGCTGGCCAGCCAGGCGCAGAAGAGACGTCGCGACGCGCCGGCTCATGTCCAGAGTGGTGGCTTCGAGCGCGTCCGACGTTGTCCGCAGCTTGGTACACAATGCGCGCGCGACACCGGCGGCGAACTCCACATCCGACTCCAGCAGCCTGTTGAAACTGCCGCGTGAGAGGATCAGCAACTCCGTCGCTTCCAAGGCCGACGCGTCCGCAGAGCGCTCTGCTCCGTCAATGACGGCGAGCTCGCCCGCCACATCACCCTGGCGCAACAGGTTC
This sequence comes from Pseudomonadota bacterium, assembly GCA_038527085.1. GTDB lineage: Bacteria > Pseudomonadota > Alphaproteobacteria > Caulobacterales > Hyphomonadaceae > UBA5336. The sequence continues at coordinate 4,177 of JBCBGD010000037.1, forward strand.
AGAACGGTCTCATGCCCGGACGGCGAATAGGCACTGACCTTTAGACAGCCGGACAGGACGACGGCAACGAAATCGCCCGGATCCCCCTTTTGAAACAGGATCTGACCCTTGGTGAGCGCGCGGTCTCGGCCCTCGGAAATCAGTGTCTCAAGACTTGCACGTGGAACGTCCGCCAGAAGGGATCCCTGGCGGACAATATCCTGTAGCTCTTCCGGTGTCTGGGTCACTCGTCTGGTCCCCTCTTCCACAATCACAGCCTAGGGATGAGAGGGGATTTGCGCAACGGTGCCTAATTCGACATTCGGAATTCGACGCGCCGGTTGACGGCGTGATCGCTCTCGCGGCCTGCAATCAATTCGGACTCGCCCTTGCCGAAACTGACAAGCTGGGAGCGGCTCACACCGCGATTGAAAAGGTAGCGCGCCACAGCAGCAGCGCGGCGCTCCGACAGCGCCTGATTGTAGTCTGGCGAACCCTGGCTGTCGGTGTGGCCTGAGATGATCAGGACCCGGCCCCTGGCATCGGGCGCGCGCAGCACAACCGCCAGATTGTCGAGATAAAGCTCGAACGAGGCAGGCACATCCGCGGAGTCGAGCGCGAAGTTCACCGGCGCGGTAACGATGACAGGGCTCGGCCTGGAGGGTGGCGCCGCAGCGGTCTTGGCAGCTGAGGGGCGGTGGCCCGCGCTTGAGACGCGTGAGGGTTGCCGCGGCCCGCTTGCAGCGACGCCAGACATGGGTTGGGGCGTTGGCGTTTCGACGGTCTCCTCGGTGTGCATGCGAATGCCGCGCATGCGAAGGCCACCCGCTGGAGGCTGGCGCGTCTCACTGGAAAGGTCCACGCCCAGCATTTCTGCATATGCTTCAGGCGACGGCGCACTTTCGACGACCACGCGCGATTGGGCCGTCGCGGTTTCTGCAACGACGACAAGAGCGAGGCTGGCGGCAAGCAGGCGAGTGATCATTTGAATGTCCTCCGATGAGTTTCGTGTCTCTATGGGAGGACGTTCGCACGCGGTCGAAAATTCAGCAGTGCCGCAGAGCACAGGTGGGCGGCGCTTCAGACGAGCAGGCTGAGCCCGAGCCAAACGAGTTTGAGTGCGAGGTGTAGCGCCTGGTCGATCACCATCCCAGTGCGCCCATCGCCGAAGTGGCTGCGCGACTTTGCATAGTCGATCAGCCAGTGGCTCACGAACTCAGCGGCACCGAACGCAGGCCCGAGGATGACAGCGACGGCGGCGCCGTGACACGCCGCATGGGCGGTCATGACAAACGGCCAGCCCCCGTAGCGGCCTGGAATCTTGTTCGCGGCAATGAAGTCTGACTGAAGCTGGAAGTCGGCAATGAAGTGGAGGGCGACGAGCCAGAAGAGGTCGTGGAAAATCATGGATCGGCCTTTTTGTGCAGCTGAGCGTGAGCCACCTGGGAGGATGGTGAAGGCTGCTCTTGCCATGGCCTGCGAGGCGGTGCTGTGCCGGAGAGCACAGCTCCTGTCAGGACGTTGTAGCGAGCCGTTCCCGTAACAGGGCGATCTGATAGGCAACCAACCCGTCATCGGGACTGTCGGCCGACAAAGCCTCGAACATTTTCAATGCCGCCACGGGTTCGCGCTCCAGCGCTGCGAAGGCGTCTGCATAGGCGCGCAGATCATCTTCGTCTTTCTCCCCTGCGCGCAGAAGCTCGAACACCTGGACAGGCTCGATCAGGCCACGCACGTCGACGCCGCCAATCTCGCGGTAGCGCACCTCGTCACACTCCTCCCGGCTCAATGCAGCCAGGCAGATCTGCGTCCCGAAGGTTTTGTTGGCATCCTCCAGTCGCGCAGCCAGATTTACGATCGAGCCATGGGCGGTGTAGTCGAAGCGCTTCGAGCTGCCGAAATTCCCGACCAGTGCCCGGCCCGTGGAAATGCCCACCCGCGTGCGACCGAGCGCGATGTTCTGGCGCCGCATCTTTCTCTGAAAGTCCGCTGAGGCGTCCCTGATATCCAGCGCGCACAGGAGTGCCCTGCGCCTGTGGTCTGGCACAACAAGCGGCGCGGAAAACATGGCGTGGATGGCATCGCCGACGATCTTGTCGACCGTTCCGCCATGCCGCACGACCGCGTCAACAATGGTGTCGAGATATCCGTTCAGGGTCGGGGCGAGCACATCCGGCGCGATCGTGTCCACCAGGCGGGTAAAGCCCTCCAGATCGGTGAAAAGGAACGTCACCTCGCGCTCTTCTGCAGATAGCGCGAGCATGCCCGGCGAACTGATGATCTCCTTGACCCTGTCTTCGCTGAGAAAATGGGCGAAACTGTCCTGGACCATCCGGCGGCGGGCGCGCTCATCGCGTTCCTGAAGCGCGAAGGTTCCCCCTGCGGTCAGCAGTAGCGCGGCTGACAGCCCCGAATACGGCAACAGCCAGGTTCCATTCGACACTTCAAAAATGGCCGCGATCAACAACCAATAGCCTGCAATCGCAGCCAGGAGGGAGGCGACTGTATAGACCAGCGGCAGGCGCAGCGCGCCAATGAAGACCCCGATCAATGCACCGAGCACCGCATAGGGAATCTGGCTCCACCAACTCACGTATGGGCCTTGTGTGTTGTCCAAGAGGCTGGCCAGCGCGAAGGCATGCACGACCACCCCTGGAAGCTGGTCGCGGGGCAGGAGGTCGGCAGGCTCGACTGGCGGATTGAGGTCTGCAAAACGCAGCGGCGTGGAAAAGAAATCCCCCGAATAAGGCGAGATCGCGCCGATCAGCACGAAGCGGTCTCTGATCCAGGTTTCGGGCAGGACGTCCACCGACCCGGCGCCATAAATCGGAAACGGTATGTCGTCCTCAGAGCCAGGTCTGAAAGGCAAGACCCGCCACGTGCGGGTATCGAAGCTGCCCTGGCCTGAACTCTGAAACATCGCTTCGGCCAGGCTCGGCTGCCCGCCTTGTCTGGGCGGCGCCCTTCGAACAACATCATCAAGGGTATCGACGCAGATCACCCCGTGCGCGAGGCTTGCGTGCCGCGAGAACATGTCCTGCACCTGAGACCTGTTGTTCTGCACCCCGCGTCCAGCGCAGATGCCTTGGCGGCCAAGCTCGCCAGGATCGGACACGAGAAACACCGGCGCGTTCATGGACGCCAGAGTCTCGCTGAGTTGGACGTCAAGGCCGGGTTCGGTGGGGCGATCGAGGACGATATCGACCGCCACAGCCCTCGCTCCGAGCTTGTCAAGCCTCTGCAAGACAGCTGCGATCAAACCCCTGTGTATAGGTACGGTGTAAGCGGCGTCTTCTAATGAGGCGTCATCAATGGCTATGATAACGATCTGATCGTGCGGCTCGAGAGGAGCAGGATGATGCGAGATGCGAAGATCAGCAAGAAAGCTCTCAAAGCTTCGCACAGGGCTGAGCTGGGACAATGCAATGGCTACAAGTGCGCCGAGCAGGGCAACGCCAATAAGGTTCGGCGATGTCAATCTGGCGCGGACACTCATGCTTTCCCCCGGAAACTTGCGCAACTATGCCACCGGGTCCGGCGCCAGGCCAATATCGCACTGGCGGCATCCTTGAGTGTCATGGGCGCGGGGCCGGCAATCGCCGAAGGCGTTGTGCTCCAAAGCACCTCGGAGGCTTATCCGCGCGGCGCGATCGTGGCTTCAGGCGAGGCTTTACACTTGGCCGCTGGAGAAAGCCTGACCATTCTCGACAAGTCGGGCGCCATTGAAGTCTTTGACGCGCCTGGCCAATACGGCAGCGATGCGACATCGCCGGGCGAGCGCGAGATCGACCGTGATTTCCCGATTGTCGAAGCAGCGATCTGGGATCGCCAACGCGCCGAGATCGGCGGCACACGTGAGTTCGATTTTTCCGCCTGTGTCGAAGCGGCGGAGACGCGCGATGACCTGACTTTGGCGGATTGCGAACGCACACGGGCACACATCGAGGCGGGGCCGCAGCTGGAGCTGGGCTTTACGGGCTATGCGGCGACTCGCAAGCCTGGTGAGGCGTTGCATCTCTCCCTGAAGACGAATTTCGAGGCGCGTGTCGCCTGCCAGATGGCGTCTGAACAGGGTGAGGCGCATCATCGAACCCTGGGCATCGGTCACCGCGGCGAAGCTGACTATCACCTGCGCAAGAACCTTGTGGTGTTTGTTCCTATGCGCGGCACGCCAGCCATCAAAGCCCCTGACACGCCCGGTCAGTATGCCATCAGGTGCAAGGCCGTGGATGCTGACACGGCGAGCACGTTCGAAGAGGTCGCCGACCCATGGCTCAACGAGCCGACCGAACGCGCAGAAGTGCTCGAAACCTTTGCGCGCTTGCGCGGTGCACCGACCGTGAGCGCCGAACTCACGCTGAGCGTTCAAGAGCGTTAAGCGGCTTCCCCTTCGTTTCTCATAAAACGTGTTTACGGACCTGTCTGTTTGGCGGGCCGCTCGTCGGCTGTAATCGAGATCACTCGCACGCAGGCCGTTTGCTGAATCTCAGGTCGCTCAAGGTAAAGCGCCTTAGCGCGGAAGCGGCACGAAGATGAAATCTCCGCCCTCATGTGTCCCGGTGGTGATCTCACGGTACTCGGGTTCCTGGTCGTGCTGCAGGGCCACCGCGCGCCCGACCACCCGCTCATAGACCTCGTGGTGGAGCTCATCTGCCGGGAGGATTCCAACATTGGTCTCGAGCACGGAGATCAACGCTTCTGCGAACAGCGAATGTTCGCCGCCACCGCCATCTGCCACAGGCTGAAGCCCGCCTGATGCAAGCACGGTCCGGCTGCGGGAATTGGCCTGTCCCTGCCAGTAGCTGTCAGCTTGTTCCTGCGTTGCCCCGCTGGTCAGTATCGCCCGCGGGCTGCGGGTCAGGAATCCCGCATAGCAGGAGTCTGCCACAATCAGGATTTTCCGCGCGCGGGACTCCACCATCACCTGGTGCAGGAATTCCGAGCCCAGTGAGGTGTGGAAATGGGTCGGAGTCGAGCTGACCGGCTCCCAGAAAAACCTCTGCGCATCGGGGAAATACTGCCCGTGTCCTGCAAAATAGATCAGCAGATTGTCGTCCGGTCCGACCTCTTCGATAGCGATGCGGAAGATCTCATCCGCCATGGTCAAAAGATCGGCATCCTTCAGGACATGGGTCGAGAAGTCATACCGGTCCTCCAGCAACGCGCTCATCCGGTCCACATCTTCATGGGGCGTGACAAGGTCGGGCCAGTCCGGATGGACGTAGTTCTCGTTGCCGATGAGAATGGCGTGGTAGTCGCCAAAATCCACATTCGGAAGCTGCGGCGCGCTGCTGCTCGGCGCGATGGATGCGCTGCCCGCCGTGCCGCGATTGGTGAGATCGTAGACCTGCGCCATCAAAGCATGGGCATCTTCCAGTCGCGCATCGCTTTCCTGCGCCCGCACCTCCGCCGCATCCAATTCCCGCTGCAACCGGGCGATCTCGGCTTCGTTCACGCGAATGGTTTCGACGTGGCGGCTGGCGTCAGACTGCGCGCGCGCCAACTGTGTCTCGAGGTGCGAAATTGCCTGAAGCTTGTGATCGAGGTCGCGGCGCATGGCCGACACCTGAGCAGCCTCGGCAGACACGGCCGCTTCGCGCTGCACCAAGGCTGCCCGCTCGGCAGAGAGATCGTTCTGCGCCGCACTCATCTGCTGCAGCTGGTTTGACCAGGCAACCAGTCTTGCGCGCTCGGCTGAAAGCTCTGCATCGATCGCTTCGAGGTCGGTTCGCGCAGCGTTCAGTTCGCCAAGTTGGCGGGTATAGGAGGCCGCGCGGTTCTCCAGGTCTACCCGCTCGGCAGCCAACCTCGCACGTTCGGCCTCGATGTCTTCGCGCTCGGCAGCGAGCGCGACGCTTTGATGGCCATAGCGCTCGGTGAGCGCCGCAATTTCATTTTCGCGCTGTGCGATGTCGCGCTCGCGCTCGGCCAGCTCTGCCAGTCGAGTGCTGAGGCGGTCATCCGACGAAGAGAGGGCTCTGATCGCGGAAGCTTCTGCCTGAACCGCACGGTCGCGCTCTGCCGAGAGCCGCGTCATTTCAATGCGCGCCGCATCAAGAGCGGCCTCCAAGTCGTGGAGCGCAGCCGCTTCGGCCCCCTGCCGCGCGGCAAGCGCATCGGTCAGTGCCGCCTGCTGGCGCGCCAATTCAGCCTGGTCAGCGACCAGTTGGCGTTCTCTGGCTTGGAGCGACTGGCGTTCGCTTTCAATCGAAGCCATCTGGGTTTCGACGGCGCGGACCGTATCGGCCTGCCCGTCCAGTTTCGTCGCCAGATCCGCGCGCGCTGATGAAAGTGACGCTTCCAGCGCCCCCACGCGTTCCAACGCAGCATCGCGCTCACGCTCAAGCTGTTCAATTTCCGCTTCAAGTCCGGCAATGACGGTGCGCTGCTGCGCAATCATCGCGTCGCGCTCTTCAAGGCTCGCGCGCAGGATCCTCAGCTCATCGGGGTCAACCAGATCGACGGCGCCGGCAAGGCTTTCTGAAATGCCCATTGCCTGGCGGTACAGCTCACCTGATTTGCGGGCATCGCGCGGCACGCCAAGACCTTCGTCGTAGAACCTGGCAAGATTGAACAAGGCCGGGCCGTAGTCCTGCTCGGCAGCCCGTTCATACCAGATCCGGGACATCTCATAGTCCGGCTCTCCGGACAGGCCGCGCTCGTAGAGCTCGGCCACATAGGTCTGGGCCTCTGGATCGCCGGCAGTGGCTTCGGGCAACCAGGCCTGCAAGGACCCCGACACACTGGCGCGGTCGGAATACACATAGCGCCCGCCACGAATTTCGCATGTGCGCGCCGTGACCCGAACGAGCTTGCCGCGCGACTCGCGCATGGCGTGGCGGCCAATGCGCATCACCACGCCCGGCAGTCTGCAGGCGACCACATCATAGTCGCTCACGGCTTGGACATTGTTCTGGCTGGCTTCGTTGCCCCCCCGGTTCGACTGAGCCTCGGCCAGGGCGCCTAGAGACAACAAGGCGGCGAGCGAACATGACAGGTGCTTGAGGCCAATCCCGGGAGATGGCCGCTTCCGCACGCGTTGTCGCATCGATCCCACCCTCGAAGTCATAATCCGGCGCTCCTTTCGCGTCTCGGGGGAAAGCCTGTGGACAATACTATAGCGCTACGGCATATCAAACTGTGCCCTACAGCAAGAATGCGTTGCTTGTATGGCGGGACGGGACACTTAAACCAGCGTCGGGGGATGAATTCATGATCATCCGCAGTATCTGTGCAGCGATTGCTACAGGATTACTTGTTTTATGCTCGATAGGAAATAATGCGAGCGCGCAGGAATTCACGGTCGGCGAAGCCTTTACCGACTATGTGCGCCGGACCTGCGGACAACTCGCTGGAACCTCGAACCGGACCGGACAACAAGAGGACCTGTTTCGGCGCTGCAATGGCGCGCTGAACGCGCCCGACTCATCGTCCGGCGGCCTGTCTAGCCAAGGCGATATTCTCGATCAGTATCTTGGCGTCCAGAACGCTGTGCCCCAGTCTGACGCCCTCAACCGAACGAACCGTCCGAACGAGTTTGCCTCTGCCCGGCTGGGAGCTATTGCCAACCAGATGCGCGGCGGACAGTTCGCGGGCCTTGTGCCCCAACAGCCAATACTGCTGGCGTCAAACGATCCTTCGGCCGTGTCGTTCTCATCGGGTTCATCTGGCCTGTCCCGCACGGGCCGCCTGGACGGTTTTGCCAGCCTCGGCGGCTTTGAGTCCGAGCAAGACACCACCTCTTCAGAAGTCGGCTATGAAGTGGACGGCTTCTGGATCGCAGGTGGCCTGGACTACAGCTTCAGCGACACTCTGATCGTCGGCGGCGCCATCAGCTTTGTGGACTCCTCGGCAGATATCGAGGGCGTTGGCGGCCTGGATGAGGGCGGTGACAGCGACTCCGAAACCCTGTCCTTTACCGCCTACGGCTCATGGCTCGCGACGGACGCCCTCGAACTGAATGGGAGTGTATCTTTCGGGCAGTCTGACTTCGAGATGTCCCGCAACATCTCCATCGTCGACAAGAATGGCGGCGGCATCAACGACATTGATGACGGCAATTTCGCCACCGTCGAGCGCACCGCCAATTCCGAGACAGAGGCTGACATCTACCAAGTGTCGCTGGGCGCGTCCTACGGCATCTATTACGATAACGGCGTTTCGCTCACGCCAACAGCGAACATCAGCTACTACAATGCAGAGATTGATGGTTTCTCGGAAACCGATGCCAATGGCCTTGATCTTGTGTTCGAGGCGCAGGAGGTTGACTCCACGCAGGTGGCCATCGGCGCAACCCTTGCGCGTCCCTACAGCCGTGACTGGGGCGTGATCATGCCCTACGCCCGCGCAACCGCGATTTTCGAACTGCAGGACAACCCCCAGTCAGTCGTTGCGCGCTACACCGCAGCCGTGGACGCCAACGACAATTTCGTCATCCGGACCAATCCGTCGGATGATTCCGCGCTTGATCTGGCCTTGGGCGTCACCGCACAGTTTGGCCCGGCAATGTCAGGATTTGCCGAGATCACGACGCTCACAGGGCTGGACGATGTCGAGCACCGCAGTCTCAGCCTCGGACTACGCTACGAGTTCTGAGGCAGTTTCCGCAAGGCTACGAGGGAGCGGCTGCTTGGTTCACACGATCGCAATCGCTGTGCATCGGGTGCCTTCGGCTGGTAGACTGTGAAACATGGCGCAAGAGAACTTGGAGAATCTGAGCCTGGAAGTGGACATCGGCTCCTCCGAAGGCCTGTCTGTGGATCAATTGACCCGCAGCAGGATCCAGTTTCTCCTCGGGCAGAATTCAAACATTGTGCGCCAATCGCAATTTGCAGACGCCAAGGCAGGCACGCTTCTAGCTATCGTTGGTGTCCTGACGCTCATCGTTGCCAATCAACAAACAGAGATGAACACCTATTTGGTGGCCACCCATTTTCTCGTGACCATTGGTATTGTCGCGGTGTGCCTCGTTGCGATCCTGCCCCGCGTTCCTTCAAGAAAAGACGCCGCGGCAATGCCGAAAACTGATTTGTTTTCCTGGCCGAGCTTGAGCGGCGAGGGGTTTGACGCGGCCAGCTATGCCAGCGTCATGCGCACAAGCGAAGCATCCCAGTTGGTGATGTCGCTGGCAAAGTCCAACGTGGCCAAGGCAAGAATCCTGAACCGGAAATACAGCTTGCTCAGGCGCGCCCTGTTTCTGGCCTTCGTGGACCTGATCGCGCTCCTGGCGCTCCTCGCCGCGCCTGCCTTTGTGGTCTAGGGCTTCAAGCGCGCCACGATAGCTGGCGAGCGTCTGGAGCCGCAAGGCGTCGCCAACGCATGACTTCCGCCCGCACAACAACACGCCGTTGCGATCTACGAACGACCGCTATCGGCGAACGCCTCTCGCTGTATCAAAGCAAACACCGTAGCCCTACCAGCTCCCGATGTTCTCGGCGCTGGCCCAGGGTTCCTTTGGCGGTTGAGGCTCGCCTTCCTGCAGGAGTTCGATGGAGATGCCGTCCGGGGAGCGCACGAAGGCCATCTTACCGTCGCGGGGCGGGCGGTTGATGGTCACGCCCATGTCGGCGAGCTTTTCCACCGCGGCGTAGATATCGTCCACGCGGTAGGCCATGTGGCCGAAATTGCGCCCGCCACCATAGTCTTCCGGGTCCCAATTGTAGGTCAGCTCGACCATGGGAATGTGGGTCTGGGTCGGGCGCAGGCCCTCAGGAATGCCGCCCGCGCGGTCGATGTCCTTCTGACAGGCGAGAAACACAAGCGTGAACCGCCCGGCCTCACTGTCGAACCGGGTCACTTCCGTCAGGCCGAGCCCCTCGCAGTAAAAGCGCAGGGACGCGTCAATGTCGCTCACGCGCACCATGGTGTGGAGGTATCGGATGGTCATTCGGCAGCTCCCGGCTCTGCGCCCGCATTCAGCTGGCGCATGCCAGCGCTCAGCGAGGGGGGCAGGTTTTCGTAATAGCGTTTCAGCGTCCAGTAGAGCACGCCGATCATGATGGCCATGATGAACACAAACGTTGCGAATGTGTGGATCATGGTGCCATTGGCGGCGACCTCGACCCGCCCGGCCAGCAGCCAGATCTCGTACCAGAGCGCGCTGAAGAACCAGATGCCCAGAGGCATCGCCGCCATGGAGGTGGCGGCGGCGGCAAACAGGTGCGTGCCCTTCACGGGCGCCTCGGCGGCAATGTAGACCGTTTTGAAATCCTCAAGGCGCACATGGGGGCGCAATTCGCCGATCTCGCGTTTGGCCGCGTAGATGTCGCTCGCCTCGGTCATTGTGCGCCACCACTGCCAGGCCAGCACCGCACCCCAGATAATGATGCCCGCCACCATGGCGGCCAGCATCAGTTCAACACTGATGAAATTGTCGAACCGCATGGGTCGTGCTCCCGGATGGCTCCGGGCAGGCCGAAACCTCAGCTTGAGTGGGCGGCCTCATAGGCCAGCATGGCGCGCTTTCGCTCAACGCCCCAATGATAGTTATGCAGCCGCCGGTCCGCCGCCAAGGCCCTGTGACAGGGAATGAACCAGGAGAGCGGGTTCGCGCCGACGGCTGCGCCCACCGCGCGCGCCGCTTTCGGGCTGCCGGACGCCCTGGCCAGGGCGCCATAGGTCCAGGTCTCTCCGGCCGGAATCTCCAGCAGCGCCCGCCAGATTTGGCGCCGGAAGGGCGTGCCATAGAGCGCGACAGGCAGGGGGTCATCGCTCTCAAACGCCTGGCGCGCCATGGCGATGGCGGCGGCGTCATCGGGCTCGAAGTGTGCATTCGGATAGCGCGCCTTGAGGTCTGCCACCGCGTCGGCCTCGCGCCGGCCCTGGTGCTCGAAACCTGTCCGCTCGGGCGCGTCCTCATCGATGAAGCCGAGCGCCACCAGCCCGCGCGGACTGATCAGCCAGAGCCCCATCCCGAACGGCGTCGGCGCCTTGCCGAGCTTCAACACTGCGCCGTCTCCGCCCGATTTCGCCTCCCCGGGGGTCAGTCCCTCATGGGCGATGAACAAATCGTGCAGGCGCGACGGGCCGGACAGGCCCGCCTCGAAGCTCGCCTCCATCACGCTGGCGCCCTCGCGCAGCGCCTCGCCGGCCACGCCATGGGCGAGCGCGGCCTGGTATTGCTTCGGGCTGAGGCCCGCCCAGCGGCTGAATTCGCGCTGGAAATGGGCCG
>JBCBGD010000038.1:0-6566 GCA_038527085.1 Pseudomonadota bacterium
ATCTCGTCATAGAAGAAGTCGCCCCAAAGCGCGGTGCGGCCCTGGCGAGTCGCCTCCACAAGGATCACGACCACGGCGCCTGCCAGCACAAACACCGCCGTTGCGGGCTGGCTCGCCCAATTCACCATCATATCAATCATCACCGCGCCTCGGGTTTCCTGCTTTTGTTGGGGGCAATCTGGCCCGGCGCTGGTTAATTGCGTCTGTCGCATTGGCGGCAAAAGCGCGGCAGTGTGTTGCCGAATTCGTCACACCGGTTAACCAACCGCAGCGCAGTCGGCAAATCGATGCCAAGCTGCCAGCAGGCGTTTCACATTTCCGTCTGCCTGAACTACATCGAAGCCATGGCTAGCTCGCGCTCACCCTCCACGCAGAATCGCGCCTGGCAGCGCATGCTGTCTGGTCGGCGGCTGGACCTGCTCGATCCGTCTCCCATGGACGTTGAGATCGAAGACATCGCCCACGGCCTAGCGCGCGTGGCGCGTTGGAATGGTCAGACAATCGGGCCTTACGCTTTTTCGGTGGCGCAGCACTCTCTCGTGGTCGAGCAAGTCGTCAGGAGCCTGAAGCCCGCAATCTCGCCGGAGATGCAGCTTGCCGCGCTGGTGCATGATGCCCCTGAATATGTGGTGGGCGACATGATCTCCCCGTTCAAAGCCGTGCTCGGAGGGGACTACAAGGCGGTCGAAGCGCGCCTGACGCGGGCGATCCACATTCGTTTCGGACTTCCTGCAGATCTGGCGCCCTCCATGAAGAAGCTTATCAAGCGTGCTGACCTGATTTCAGCTTGGTTGGAGTCGACCCAGCTCGCTGGCTTTTCAGCGGAGGAAGCTGGGCGATTTTTCATTCAGCCCCCTGAGGATTGCCATCTCATCCTTGAGCCCCAGTCTCCAGGCGATGCACAGCAGGCGTTTCTCAGGCGCTTTGAGGACATCCTTGCCGAGGTCGACCAGGCGCGGGGGGCTGCGTGACTAGCGATCTGGTCATCGGCCTGTCGGCTGTGATCGTCGCCGTGGACACCCGCGCCCCACGCGTCCTGATCACACGTGGGCGCGATGCCAGTCCCGCCCTGCCATTTGGACCGTTCGACCCTGCAGGCCACCGTACTTTCGAATTGGGATTGCGCGGATGGGTGAGCGAGCAGACCGGGTTTGATCTCGGCTATGTCGAACAGCTTTACACATTCGGAGACAAGGGCCGCGAGACCCCTGGCGCCAGGCTTGCCGATGCGGCTGATGACACCCGGGTCATCTCAGTCAGCTACCTCGCGCTTACCCCCGAACCCGGTGAGATTGGCGGCGGCTTCGATGCGAGCTGGCGCGGTTGGTATACGTTTTTCCCCTGGGAGGATCATCGCAGCGGGCGCCCCCTCATCATTGATGGCAAGATCATCCCGGCTCTGACTTCATGGGCGGCGGGCAATTCGGGTCGTCAGGACCGCGTCAGTGTCGCCTTCGGCGCGGGAGAAAGCCATCCATGGATCGAAGAGCGGGTCCTGGAGCGCTACGAGCTGCTCTACGAGGCAGGGCTGGTGACGGAGTGTGCCCGCGATGCAGGGCTGGCGCTTCCCGAGAGCGAGCTCGGATCTCCGATGAGTTCCGATCACCGGCGCATTCTCGCGACTGCGATGGGCCGCCTCCGTGGAAAGGTGAAATACCGCCCGGTCGTGTTTGAACTTGTACCCGAGCGCTTCACATTGTCGTCGCTACAACAGGTGACCGAAGCACTTCTCGGGCTTCGGCTTCACAAGCAAAACTTTCGCCGCGCACTCGACAAAACGGGGCTTGTTGAGGGCACAGGCGCGATGGAAACGTCCACAGGTGGGCGACCTGCTGAGTTTTACAGGTTCAGGCGAGAGCTGCTTTTGCGCAAAGATGTAAGCGGCGTGTCCACGCCGCCGGTGCGCCGCGACAGCTAGCGAGGCCTATTCGACGCGCCAACCGTGATCGGTGCGGCGCGCTTCGAGCGTCACCGTTCCGGCATCTGTCCAATCATGACGGGTCGAGGAGCCGCTGGTCGGGCGCTGGCGACCTACAAAGCGCAGGAGAATGGCAATCGACGCGATCACCAGACCGGCAATGGCAGCGGCCACGGTCAGTACCCCAGCGAATACGATCAGAAGCCCGGCGATGGCAAACTTCGCCATGAAAGCCAGGCCGGACCGCAAGTTTGCGATCAGCGTATCCAACAGGTTCTGCGCGGGCAGTTTGGTCTCATTCAGAGTCATGTCGCGTCTCCTGTCAAAGATGATGGGGCGGGTGCATGCTCTCGTCAATTGCAAGATCAGGGCAATTTCGTGAATTCGCTGTGATCACACCAAGCGCGCTTGGGTATTAGGCACACCGCTTGCGAACAGAGCACTACCCCAGTAGCTGGCCCCGCTCGGCCTTGATCTTTGCATAGGCCGACGTGATGGCCGCCGCCTTGCGATGTGCCGCGGTTTCAAACTCGCGCGGCGCGCCATTGGTCACCACCCGGTCGGGATGGTTGTCACTCATCAGGCGTCTGTAGGCGCGGCGAATCTCCGAGAACTCTGCGTCATAGGACACGCCGAGAACGTGGTAGGGGTCGTCGCCCGCCGCGCCGAGATAGCTCGCCTTGATCCTGCGGAAGGTCGCCTCCTCAAATCCGAACGCCTCTGAAACCGTGCGCAGATATTCCAGCTCTTCCGTTTTCATGACGCCGTCGGCCATGGCGATCTGGAAGAGGCCATCCAGAACGCCCTCAAGAAGACAGGGGCGGTCTTTATACTTCCTGCCGATGCGGCGAGCATAGGCTTCGTAACCGTTCACAGTCTGGCGTGCTAGGTTGAACACCCGGCGCACTGAGTCGGCATCTTCGGGTGCAGACTGGAATACCCTTGAAAAGGTCATCACCTCGTCACTGGAGACGAAACCATCAGCAGCAGCCAGTTTGGCGCCCAAGCCTACAATCGCGGCGGTGAATCCAACATCATTCGGATCCGGCGCGCACTGGGCGTCGGGATCGGCGCTGACATCATCGGCCTCGAATTCGAACAGCCGTCTGCCGCGTTCAAGAATGTCTGTCCAAAGTGACATAGGTCTTCAATTACCACCGAAGCGAGCAAAAGCCATCCATGAGTGCGACTGAAGCGTGAATGATAAACAAAACGTGAGCGCTCGAAACCATTTTCTATTGCGAGGCGTATAATCCATTACCAGCGGGCAAACTCCGCTGGACAACATCTGGAGATGATTGATGAAACTCTTCGCCCTGTCCCTGAGTGCCTTTGCCTTCGCCGCCGCACCGGCGATCGCCGAAGGTTGCGCCTACTCCAAGTCGCAACAAACCGCTGCTTCCGAGAGCGTGCGCTATGTCGGACACCATGCTGAATCCAACGACATCGTGGATGTGGCCTCCGCGGCCGGTTCCTTCGAGACTCTGATTGCCGCTGCCACGGCCGCTGATCTTGCAGGCGCGCTGAAAGGTGACGGCCCGCTGACGGTTTTTGCGCCGACTGATGAAGCCTTTGCCGCGCTGCCAGAGGGCACGGTCGAGTCGCTTCTGCAGCCTGAAAACAAGGATCAACTCGCTGCCATCCTGAAACTGCATGTGATTGCGGGCGCGAAAGTCACTTCTGACCAGCTCGCCGGCAAGACGACCGAAGCTGAGACGCTCAACGGCACGGTTACCATTGACGGCACAGACGGCGTGACCGTGAACGGCGCCAATGTGATCTCGGCAGACGTGATGGCCTCCAATGGCGTGATCCACGTGATCGACACGGTTCTGTTGCCCGAGGGCTAGTCCCCCCCTATCTCGAGGCACAGATCGCGGCTCCTGCCTTTGTTTGAGGCAGGGGCCGTTTCTTTTTACCGTGGACTGATCTATCTGCGCTCCCCAGGATCAACAGACAGATTCGGAGCCGATTTTGGAAAACGAAACGGAAGGCGTCGTTGTCCAGGAATGCCTGTTGAAGGATGGCGTCCACTATTGTCCTGTTACCGAAATCGCGCGTGAGCCCGTCAGCACTGATGCGGGCACTCAGATGCCGTCATCAACGGAACCGACCGGCCCAGGGCTCCTCGATTGGGCCGAGCCGATCATCAATGATCCCCTTGGCTGGGCGCAGGCCAATCTACTCAATGTAGAGGTGCTGCTGCCCCTCGGCCTGCAGATCGGCGCAATCATTCTGGCCATGCTTCTGGGTGCGATATTCGCCGCGCCATTTCGCAGGCTTGTACGCTCTGGCATTGAGCGTTTGCCTGAAAGTCTCGCAGGATTTGTTCGCGATATTGGGCCCAAGCTGGTCAGACCTGCGATCACGCTTGGTCTGTTCTATTCGGCGCAAGTGGCGCTTGTTGGAGCCGGGTTTGACGCCACCCTCGTCAGGGTCGCGTTTTCCCTATCAGTCGCCTTCTTCCTCATCACGCTGGCAGGGGCCTTTCTGCCTGAAGGCTTGCGCAAGCCTGCTCTTTACATCGCGCTGGCCATTGCGGGGCTGAACGCGTTCGGCGTGCTCGATGATTTCATCGCCTGGACCTACACGATTGGCCCAAACTTCGGCGGCCGGACAATTAATCCGCCCTTCCTGATCCAGGCCGTGATCACGGCGGGCGTCTTCCTCTTTGCGGCCAACTGGCTTTCCAAGAAGCTCAAGACGCGGGTCGAAACGCTTCCCCAGGTCGAGCCGAGCCTGCGCATTCTCATCTCCAATGCGCTGCAAATCGGCCTGTTCTTCGCGGCTGCAATCCTCACCCTCGCCGGGCTCTCGATTCCGCTTTCAGGGCTCGCTGTTCTCGGTGGTGCCATTGGCGTCGGACTTGGATTCGGCATGCAACAGATCGTCGCCAATTTCATTTCTGGCGTCATCCTGCTGACCGACAGGTCGATCAAGCCTGACGATGTGATCGAGGTGGACGAGACCTATGGGGTCGTGAAGTCCCTGGGGCTTCGCTACGCCTCTGTCGTCACACGGGACGGCAAGGAACACCTTATCCCGAACGAGCAGCTGATCACCGATAAGGTGATCAATTGGAGCTATTCCAACAAGCAGGTTCGGATCAAACGTCGCCTGCGCGTTGAGTATGAGACAGACTTGAAGCAGGCCTGCCAGTTGGTCGTCGAGGGTGCGAAAGAGACGCCGCGTGTGCTCGCATCACCTGCACCAAAATGCCTGGTGATGGAGTTTAGCGAAGAGGCCGTCGAGATTGAGGCGCGCTTCTGGATCGACGACCCGCAGAACGGCGTCAGCAATGTCGGTTCGGAGGTGATGTTGAACGTCTGGGACAAGTTCAAGGCCGCAGGCATCGATATTCCACTGCGCCACGAGGACGTGCTGATCACGCCAGGATCGACTCTGAAAGTCGAGATGGTGCGCGGATCAGGCAAACCGGATGGCGCAGCGACCGCCGGCCCGGTTCTCGCCAGCGTTTCCCGCGACGAGGAGCAGCCTTGAACTGAATTTGAAAAGGGCTTGCGCGTTCAGCCCCTACTCGCCTGCGAGGTCCTCTGCGACCTTGCGCGCAAATCGGCGCGAGACGCGATTGGCGTCCCACCAAGTCGAGACCCCGACCGACTGGCGGATGTCGTTTTCAAACCACTTGTACTCGACTTCGCTGACCTCGCCGCCCATGTGGGTGATGGTGCCTGTTAGGCTCATGCCACCGATTGAAACTGAACGAAACGGATCAAGGCCTGGCCTACCTGAGACTTGCTCCATGGTCGGGCGGTTGGGTTTGGCGTCGAGAATTGTGATGTCTATGCGCTCAGCTTCCAGTCCGCGGTCGTTGAGCTCGCGTTCAAGGTCTTCGATGATCTCTTCGCTCAGCCGTGTGCCTTCGCGAAGGCCGTAATCATCCTCCAGCTTCTCGGCGAAATCTTCGGAATAGGCGACGTTGATGATGGTGGCTTCGGCGGCTGCCGCGAGGCCGAGGGCGATGAGGGCGGCAAGGGCGATGCGGGTCATTGTCTGGAACCTTCTCTGGATGCTCGCGCGACTCCAAGAGTCACTTTTCCCATAGATAAGCGCAAAGCCCGGTCACACGAAAATCACAGCCGCGAGAGGATGCAGCCACAGGGCTACTCCGCATCGCCCTCATCGCCGTCTTCATCACCGTCGGGAATGGCCGCGCCGACAACCGCGCCCGTGGCGTTTACGGCGCCTTCGGCCACATCTCCGGTCACGTTGACCGCGCCTTCCACAACATCGCCTGCCACACTGACAGCGAGGCATCCCGACAGCGCTGTTGGCAAGAGAAGAATGGCGAAAGCTGAGGCGACGGAGCGCGAGATGTTTTTCATGTCACGATCAAGGCCTTAATTCTCACCGCGTGGCAAGGCAGCCGGGTGGCTACCTTGCTGAAACGTCATGTGACCGGAGCTGCTTAGACCGTCTCCACGAGCACAAGCTCACTCGGTTCGTCGGCGATTATCTCAATGCGTGCGGGCCCCGTGATGGCCGCGCCATCACGCGCTGAGAGGGTTTCGCCATTCAGCCGCGCCGCTCCTGTTGCAGCCACAAGATAACCATATCGCCCTTCGGGTATCTCATACGCCAAAGGCTTGCCCGGCAGGGCTGTCACGCCGAGCACTCGGGCATCCTG
>JBCBGD010000038.1:6666-15170 GCA_038527085.1 Pseudomonadota bacterium
GCGAGAACATCCCAGCTTCCGGCGCGCTCACCCTTGGGGAAGGCCTTGGCCCCCCATCTTGGTTGCCCTCCGGAGGCGCGGGGCTCGATCCAGAGTTGGAAGATCCGCGTGTCGGTGTCTTCCTCGTTCCATTCGGCGTGCTGAATGCCTGAACCTGCGCTCATCACCTGCACATCGCCCGCCTCGGTACGCCCACTATTGCCCATGGAGTCCTTGTGGCTGATGGCACCGTTCCGGACATAGGTGATAATTTCCATGGATTGGTGACCATGGGGCGGAAATCCCGTGTGCGGCTGGATCGTGTCGTCATTCCACACGCGCAGCTTGCCAACGCCCATGCGCGCCGGATCATAGTAGTTGGCAAATGAGAAGTGGTAGTGGGCCTTCAGCCAGTCATTACGGAAGGTGCCCAGATCGTCAAAGCGTCTGATGTCGATCATAGAATGCTCCCTGATAGGTGTTGCGTTGGGGAGCATTTGGTGGCCCGAACGGCCCTTTCACAGGGCAGGGCGATGAACAGGTGTTATGCGCTGGCGGAATAGGCGAGCGGGCGAAGGCGCTCAGCTCTTCAGGATAGCCTCGCGCGCGACGGGGATCAGTTCCGCCATTTGCTCGCGAATGTCGGCGTCCGAGCGCTTGACGCCTGCCGCATCGAAATCTCCGCGCACCTTTCGGAAAACGTCCTCGTCGCCTGCCTCTTCCAGATCGGAAAGAACAACCTCCTTGGCGTAGGCCTCGGCGGCGGCGCCATCCTTGCCGAGCAGGTCAGCCGCCCAAAGGCCGAGCAGCTTGTTGCGCCGGGCCATCACCTTGAACTGGGTTTCCTGGTCGAGGGCGTACTTGGCTTCTTCAGCGCGTTCGCGATCGTCGAAACTGTTGCTCATGGTGCAGTTTTCCTGTGAGTGCCGTTATGCCGGAAACATAAGCGTTGGCGTGGCTGCGCTCAAGCGTTTCCCGCGTTGTTCACTTAGCGTAAGGTTGCGGTTGCGCTGGCGTCTGACTCGTGCCAGTGGGGCGGGCTTCGCGGGCGCCGCCGAGAATATCATCAGCCCGCAGAGCTTTTTGAAAGCGAGACCCGAGACCCATGTCCCGCAAGCGCATGATTTATGAAGGCAAGGCGAAGATCCTTTATGAGGGGCCTGAGCCTGGCACGATCATTCAGTACTTCAAGGATGACGCGACGGCGTTCAATGCTGAAAAGCGCGCCGTTCTCGATGGCAAGGGCGTTCTGAACAACCGTATCTCCGAGTACATGATGACTCGGCTGGCCAGCGTTGGCATTCCCACGCACTTCATCCGTCGCCTGAACATGCGCGAGCAACTGGTGAAAAAGGTGGAGATTATTCCGCTGGAAGTGGTGGTGCGAAACATCGCTGCCGGTTCGATGTCCAAGCGCCTCGGCGTTGAAGAGGGCACGCGCCTGCCACGCACCATTGTTGAGTTCTACCTCAAGCGCGATGACCTGGGCGATCCATTGGTGACCGAAGAACACATCGCCGCCTTCAACTGGGCCTCGCCCCAGGAGGTCGATGACCTCGTCGCTCTTGCGTTGCGCGTGAATGACTTCACCGCAGGTTTGTTCAGCGCCGTCGGCATCCAGCTGGTTGATTTCAAACTCGAGTTTGGGCGTCTCTACGAAGGCGATCTCGTCAGGACAATCCTGGCCGACGAAATCAGCCCGGACAATTGCCGCCTCTGGGACATGGACTCCGGCGAGAAACTCGACAAGGACAGGTTTCGCCAGGATCTGGGCGGTGTCACGGAAGCCTACAGCGAAGTCGCACGGCGCCTGGGCATCATCAAGGAAAGTGGGCAGGGCGATAACATCGTCTCATTGAACACTGCCGGGAAATAGAAGGGGCCTGTCATGAAAGCGATTGTCCATGTGGGCCTGAAGCCCGGTGTTCTCGATCCTCAAGGCAAGGCTGTCGCCGATACGCTCGGCAGGTTGGGCTTTTCCGAAGTCGAAGGCGCGCGCATCGGCAAGGTCATCGAGCTTGATCTCGAAGACGGCCTCGCCGCCGACGCCGCACAAGCCCGGGTAAAGGAGATGTGCGAACAGTTGCTCGCGAACACCGTGATCGAGAGCTACCAGATCGAGCTTCAGTCTTGAGGATGGACTCAGATTCGCCTGTTCGGCGAATTGCACATGCGCTTTGCACTTGATCCATCGGCGCAGGCATTGCATGCCCCGGCGCCATGACACGTTTCCTGATTGCAGCAGCCGCCCTGGCCGCATTCGCCGGGCCTTCACACGCCCAATTCTGCGCCGAACAGTCCATCAGCTGGACTGAGGAGGGCGGTGCAGTCCACACCACGGTGATTGAAGGTCGCATCCGCAATGGATGCCCGATGGTTCGCCAGTCGATCGCCCAGCCTGGCGCAAGCCCGCTCGAGGCCTCAGGTATGGATTGCGATTGCGACCTCATCGTCGATGGCGAGGAAGCGCGTTTCTCTGCGCCCATGCCGATCGTGGCTCGCCGCATGCTCGATGTCTGCCAGCAAAACCGTGCCAGCGCGCTGCCGATGACCGAAAACGCTTCTGCGTGGACGACCTCGGACGAAGGTTGACCGCAAGTCTGCGGTTTCCCTTTGATCGCCATCGACGTACATCAGCCCCGAAGCAGCTTGAGGGATTTGGCCATGTCAGACCGCATCTACACGCTTGAGGGTGTCCGCAACTTTCGCGATTTCGGCGGCTACACCGGTGAGGGTGGGCGCAGCATCAAACGTGGCCTGCTGTTTCGCTCAGGCCACTACAACGAAGCAACCGACGCCGACATTTCAAAGATCAGCGACCTCGGCATTGCCTTCCAGGCCGATCTGAGGCGGCCAGACGAGCGTGAGCGCCAGCCAGGCCGCTGGAGCGCGCCTGAAGTCCTGACGAGCGATGGCGGGCGGGAAATGCAAAGCCCGCACATGACGTTCCTATCCCAGGTCGAGGCGGACAAGGACGCCGCAGAAGACTGGATGAATTCCTACTATGTCACCGCGCCATATAAGGAGCACCATGTAGAGCTCTTCTCGGGCTGGTTCGACAAGGTTGCAGGCCTGGGTGATGGCGAGGCTGCATTGGTCAACTGCGCGGCCGGCAAGGACCGCACCGGAATCATCTGCGCCCTGACCAAACACGTGCTCGGCGTATCGCGCGAAGATCTGATCGCCGACTATGAAATGACCAACACCGCTGTCGACATTGAGGCGAGGCTGCCCGACGCACAGACCTACTTCAACAATATGCTCGATCGCTCCTATGATGCCGACGTCTACCGTCCCTTCATGGGCGTCAGGCGGCGCTACCTTGAGACCGCCCTGTCAACGATTGAGGCCGAGTCGGGCTCCGTCGACAGTTATCTCGAAGATGTTCTCGGCGTCACAGAAGAAATGCGCGGGGCCATGAAGGCGCGATTACTCGCCTAGTTGGCGAGGGCCTAAATTAAACCTTGTTAAACTCGAAAACTCTCTCCGGTCTTTAACTTCCAGTTCGCCCTGCAATGGCAATAACTGGCGGCGTCAGATCCGGAGGGGATTATGCAGCTTTCGACGTCGACGTCATTCAAGGTCATGTTCTTTGCCAGTGTGCTGGCATTAGCGGGATGCTCCGGCGGGGGTGGCGAAACGTCTGCGCCCACCGGGCCGAACCCGTCTCCGGTCGGCAGTCCGCCGCCGCCGCCTCCTCCTCCTCCGCTCAGCGAGATTGATGACGCCAGCGAAGCGGTCCGCTTCCTCAATATGGCAACCTTTGGTGCCAACCAGCGCCAGATCGATAATCTGGTGCGCAGCGGTAATGCCGCCGACTGGGTCGCCAGCGAAATCAACAAACCCATCACACTCTACATGCCCCGCGTGGCGGCCCAGACGCCACAGGATGATCGCGGCCGCGACAACATTTTCGATGATGTCGTCTGGCAATCGATGATCGGAAACGATGACCAGCTGCGCACGCGGATGACCTTCGCCCTCTCGCAGATCGTGGTCGCCAACACCCGCCAATCGGGTGGCGTTCGTCCGCGGCGGGCTGCGTTTTACGCCGACGCTCTGGCCACCAATGCTTTCGGGAATTATCGCGATCTACTGGACGACGTGACGTACACGCCGCTGATGGCAGAGTTCCTGACCTACATGCGCAACCGCAAAGGCGACGAGCGCCGTGGCCGCATGCCCGATGAAAACTATGCCCGAGAAATCATGCAGCTGTTCACCATCGGTCTGGTGGAGTTGAACATGGACGGCACCCCCCGTCTCGACAGCCAGGGCAATGAAATCGAGACTTACACGAATGAGGATGTGGTCGGCCTGGCCAGGGTATTCACAGGCTTGTCGGAAAAGGGCGGAGACTTTTTCCGCGATCACGACATCGACAGCGAATACACCCCGCTCGTCATGTATGATGACCAGCATTCGGAGCTGGAGAAGACCTTCCTCGGCACAACGATCCCCGCTGGCACGCCGGGCGATGAGTCGATCGACTTGGCGCTCGACACGCTTTTCAATCATCCGAATGTGCCGCCCTTTGTGGCACGCCAGCTGATCCAGCGCTTCACCTCCTCCAATCCGCCACCTGCCTATGTCGAGCGCGTCGCCACCGCCTTCGCCAATGGCTCATTCACCGCAGACAATGGCCGCGTCTTCGGCACGGGTGAGCGCGGTGACTTGGCAGCAACCATCGCCGCAGTCCTGCTGGATGACTATGTGCTCAGCGGGCCTGTTGACGGCGATGATGCCAATGGCAAGGTGCGCGAGCCAGTCGTCAATTTTGTCCACTGGGCGCGCGCTTTCGAAGTCACCGGCATCGATCCTGCCAATGAGAACTGGCTCAGCGACACGCGCTCTCCCAATTCGCGCCTCGGCCAACAGGCTTTCAGGCCGCCTTCCGTGTTCAACTTCTTCAGGCCAGGATACGTCCCGCCAGGCACGGAAGCTGGCACCCAAGGCATGACCGTACCTGAATTCCAGATCATCAATTCTGCCGCGTCTGTCGGCACGCTGAATTTCATGACCCGTTTCGTGTTTGACGATTCGCCCTCACGCGAACGCGGCACGACCTTCAATACCGACTACACCGACGAGTTGGCGCTTGCAGACCAACCCGAAGCCCTCGCTGAGCATCTCGATATGCTTCTGACAGGCGGGCGAATGGACCCGGCAACGCGCCAGGACATCGTCGAAACGATGAACGCGATGCCGATTGGCGATCGAAATCCCGAGGAAGATCGGTTCCGCAGGGTCGCGTCCGCCGTCCTCATCGCCGTGAACTCACCCGCATACCGCGTACAGCGCTAGGAGCTTTCCCATGGATATTCTTTCCCGCAGACTGTTCCTCAAAGGCATGGCCGCCGCCGGTGGCCTCACCGCGATCAGCTCCGGAACGCTTCGTCCCGCGCACGCTGTCGAAACCGGTGGCTACAAGGCAATGGTTGGCGTCTTCCTGAAGGGCGGATTGGACTATGGCGACATCGTCTTGCCGATGGACCAGCCCCAGTACGACGCGCTCAGGGCGCTGAGAGAGGACATGTTCAGCAGCTACAATGGCGCTGGCACCCCTTCACGGGCTCTCGACAGTCTGCTGCCACTCACAATCGGCAATCCCGACGCCGTGGGATCTCGCCGCTTTGGCCTGGTCCCTGAAATGTCTGGCCTTCACGGCCTGTTCAATGCTGGCGAGGCCGCCATCGTTGGCAGCGTAGGCCCTTTAATACAGCCAACAAATCGTCAGCAGTTCGAAGATCGGTCTGTGCCGTTGCCAAAGAAGCTGTTCTCCCACAACGATCAGCAGTCAACCTGGATGGCACTCGGTACCGAAGGACAACGTATCGGCTGGGGCGGGCGGTTTGCAGATATTATCGCTGCGGCCTCGCCCTCAACGCCGTCGATCTATCAGAACATTTCAGTCGGTAACTCTGACGTATTTCTGTCGGGCCAGACGTCACGACCGTTTTCGGTGTCTCGCGGTGATGTTCCGACATTACGTATCATGACGTCTCGCGGTTTGCTTGGCGGGGGAGAAGAGGGCGATGCGACCCGTCAGCGTCTTCGTGCAGCGCTCGGCCGGCGCGATCATGCCAATTCATCTCTGCTTCAGCGCGACCTCTCGTCCATCAGCGCGAGGGGCATTGAGGACAATGAACAGTTTGCAGAGTTGAAAAATGCTTCCGCTTCTCGACTGACAACGACGTTTCCTGACACGTCTCTGGGAAATCAGCTGCGCGCGGTTGCTGAAACGATCGCGATCAAGGATTCGCTGCTCGCCACGCGCCAGATTTTCTATGCCACCAAGGGTGGTTTCGACACGCACAGGAACCAGGCTAACAGTCTGCCCAACCTGGCACAGGAAATCTCCGATGCCTTTGCAGCCTTCCGCAATGCCATGGTCGAGCTTGGCCAATGGGGCAATGTTGCCATCTTCACTTTCTCGGATTTCGGCCGCACGCTCAACGGCAATGGCAACGGCACCGACCATGGCTGGGGTGGTCACCACTTCGTCGCGGGAGGCGCGGTCCAGGGCGGACGCATCTATGGTGCGCTTCCCGAGCCCAATCTCGAGTCCGAATTCTACACCGAACGGCGCGGCAGGCTCATCCCCCGCGTATCAGTGGAGCAGTTCGGCGCCAGTCTGGGCAGCTGGTTTGGTCTCAGTGATGCTGAACTGGCCGGCGTCTTCCCGAACCTGGCCAACTTTGACCAGCCCAATCTCGGCTTCCTCGGCGGATCCTCGGCCTAGGGCTTGGGTTTGCGCGGGCGCATCAGCCCTTCCTGGGCAACGCTGGCAACCAGTTTTCCATCGCGGGTGAAGATCTTCCCGCGATTGAAGCTGCGCCCGCCGCCTGCATAAGGCGCGTCCATGGAATAGAGGAGCCACTCGCTGAAGTTTACCGGCGCGTGGAACCACATGGAGTGGTCAAGCGAGGCGCTCATCAACTCGCCCGTCATCCAGGACACGCCGTGGGGACGGTTCGCCGTGCCGAGCAAGCGCATGTCGCTGGCATAGGCGAGCAGGCAGTGGTGGAGCCAGGGTTGCTCGTCGATCTGGCGCGCGACCCGGAACCAGAGATGGTTGATTTCTGGCAATGGCTTGGGATCAAACAGGCTCATCGGTTCGATGTCGCGAATCTCGATGGCGTTGGGGCGCGTGAACCGTTTCCGAAATTGCTCGGGTACGTTGTGGGCAACGGTCTCACGAAGCTCACGATCGCTGGGAAGGCCTTCCGGGCCAACCGTTTCCGGCATGTCGTGTTGATGGTGCCAGCCGTCTTCGTCCACATGGAAGCTCGCCGCCATATTGAAGATCTGCCTGCCGTGCTGGATGGCGATCACGCGGCGCGTTGTAAAACTGCCGCCATCGCGAGAGCGGTCCACCTCATAGATGATCGGAATGTTCGGATCGCCCGGCCGAATAAAATAGGCGTGCAGGGAGTGGCACTGGCGATCCTCGACCGTGCGATAAGCCGCCACGAGGGCCTGAGCGATCACCTGGCCGCCGAACACGCGCTGGCTAGCTTCCTCATCGGGGCTCTCGCCTCGGAAGAGATCAACTTCAAGGCGCTCAAGGTCGAGCAGTTCCAGCAGGTCTGTCACGGGATCGGTCATCGCCCCGCCTTACGCCAGCACGAGACTCCTGTGAAGGGTTTCGCGTGCTCCATTGCCCCGTGAGTGTCGAGCGCCCATAATCGCGCCATGAGCGAGACTGAGTCCCCTGAGGCGCGCGACGACGCGACCTTCTCCATGTTCACAGATGAAGAAACCGGCGTCTCGCAAGACGGCGAGGGCTATCAGGTCCTCGCGCGCAAATATCGCCCCCGCCGTTTTGAGGACTTGATTGGCCAGGAGGCCATGGTCCGCACCCTGCGCAATGCCTTCGAGACCGACCGCATTGCCCACGCCTTCATGCTCACGGGCGTGCGCGGGGTCGGAAAGACGACCACAGCAAGGCTGCTTGCGCGCGCGCTGAACTACAAGACCGACAAAGCCGACTCGCCATCCATCGTGCTCGACCCACCTGGCGAGCATTGCGAAGCGATCATGGCAGGGCGCCATCCCGATGTGCTCGAATTGGACGCTGCCTCGCGAACCGGCGTTGCCGACATGCGCGAGCTGCTCGACGGCGCGCGCTATGCGCCCGTGTCAGCGCGCTACAAGGTCTACGTAATCGACGAAGTGCACATGTTGTCCGTGGCGGCGTTCAATGCCCTGTTGAAGACGCTGGAAGAGCCGCCCGGCCATGTGAAGTTCATCTTTGCGACCACTGAAATCCGCAAGGTGCCCGTGACGGTGCTCTCGCGGTGCCAGAGATTCGATTTGAAGCGCCTCGACCCGCCAGCCTTGGCCGAACATCTCGGCCGGGTGGCCGAGCGCGAGGGTGCGAAGATTTCCGAAGACGGCCTGGCCCTGATCGCCCGCGCGGCCGAAGGCTCCGTGCGCGACGGCCTTTCCATCCTCGACCAGGCGATTGTCCAGACTACCGATGGCGGCGAAGTGACCGGCGGAGACCTGCGCGACATGCTGGG
>JBCBGD010000039.1:0-15118 GCA_038527085.1 Pseudomonadota bacterium
CTTCTTCGCCTTCATTTGGTCAACCGGATCAAATGATCGCTTTGCGACCCGCTCCGAAGTCTATCGCGAAGCGCAGCGAAGCGGAGAACAAACAAAAAAGCGCGCCTCTTTCGAAGCGCGCTTTCTCAAAAGGAGAAGACCAGACCTACGACTCGGCGATCGCCTCGGTTGCGTCGATCGTCACGCCGGGGCCCATGGTGGAGCTGAGCGCGATCTTCTTCACATAGGTGCCCTTGGCGCCCGACGGCTTGGCTTTCATCAGCGCGCCGATGAAGGCTTTCAGGTTCGACTTCAGCTCGTCTTCGGAGAAGCTCGCCTTGCCGATACCGGCATGGATGATGCCGAGCTTTTCGACGCGGAACTCAACCGATCCGCCCTTGGCGTCCTTCACGGCCTGGCCGACATTTGGGGTCACCGTGCCAACCTTCGGGTTCGGCATCAGGCCGCGCGGGCCGAGCACCTTACCCAGGCGTCCGACGACGCTCATCATGTCTGGCGAGGCAATCACGCGGTCAAAATCCATGAAGCCGCCCTGGACCTTTTCCATCAGGTCCTCGGCGCCGACGATGTCCGCGCCGGCTTCCTTGGCCTCTTCGGCCTTGGCGTCCTTTGCGAACACGGCCACGCGGACGGTCTTGCCCGTGCCGGCTGGCAGCGTGACCATGCCGCGGACCATCTGGTCGGCATATTTCGGATCGACGCCAAGGTTGACGGCGATCTCAATGGTCTCGTCGAATTTCGCGTTGGCGTTGTCCTTGACGATCTTCACCGCCTCGTCGATGCCGTATGTGGTTTCAACATCGCGCTTGGCAGCCGCGGCGCGGTAGCGTTTTCCTGCAGCCATGATCTCTACTCCACCACTTCCAGGCCCATCGAGCGGGCAGAGCCAGCGATGATCTTCTGGGCCTGATCCAGATCATTCGCGTTCAGGTCTTCCATCTTCTGCTCGGCGATCTCGCGGCACTGGGCCATGGTCACCGTGCCGGCCACATTGCGGCCAGGCTCCTGGGAGCCTTTCTTCAGCTTGGCGGCCTTCTTGAGCAGGACCGATGCAGGCGCGGTCTTCACGATGAAGGTGAAGGATTTGTCCTGGTAGTAGTCGATCACCACAGGCAGGGGCAGGCCCTGTTCCATCTGCTGGGTCTTCGCGTTGAAGGCCTTGCAGAATTCCATGATGTTGATGCCGCGCTGACCCAGGGCCGGGCCCACGGGCGGTGACGGGTTGGCCTGACCGGCCGGAATCTGGAGCTTCAATTGCCCCAGCAGTTTCTTCGCCATGATGTCCTCACTTGACTAGGCATTGAGGGATGCGTGGTGCGGCGCGGACATGGTCTTGGCGTCCGCCACCTCCCACACGTGTTTTTCACAGGGTCACAAGCGATCCGCGAAAGCGCGCTTACTGCTGCATTGACGGGCCTGCGTCAAGCCTCGCTATCATCGCTGGCGCGGTCATATTCCAGCACCAGACGCCCGCGGGCATAATCGACCATGCCGAGCCCGCGCTGGAAGGTGTAGAGCCGCCTCGCAACGTTCGCGCTCATCTGCGCGCCAGAGGCGATCCAGGCCAGGCTGACCAGCCCGGCGCCCGCAGCGATCCTGATCAGTCCATCAAGCCCCGCGCGCAGCTTCGAGGTCGGCCCACCACCGCGATGGCCTGCAATCATCAGCGCATCTGTCATGCCCGTGCGCCGCCAGCGCTTGTTCAACCAATCCAGCGTGTCGCGGCCAGCCGGCACCCGCTCATAGGTGACTGCACCCGCCGCATCGGCCAGCCGTTCCCCGCGCTGCAGCAGGCTGTCAAAGAACAAGGTATCCTCGCCGCCGACAAGCGACAGAGCAGCATCAAAGGTCAGGCCATGGTGGCGCACACGTTCCAGGTCGATCAGGCAGTTGTCCGTTCCGCCGGGCTTGGCGCGCGGTCCGTCCTTGGCCACGCGCTTGGAATGGAAATCCCCTTCAACCATCCATCCCGGTGGCGCGCCCTCGAACAGCGCCTCGACAGACCCGAACACGGCCGCCGCGCCGCTGTCTTTATGCCGAGCCCAGAGCGCCGCGAGCCACCCCTCTGCGGGTAGTTCGTCATCATCGATGAAGGCGAGGAAATCATCGCCCGCGGTTTCCGCCAGCGCTCGGTTGCGCACATGGGCCACGCCGGGGCGCGTTTCATGGACATATCCGACGCGATAGGTGGCCGCGATATTGTCGAAGCGATTGACGACACGCTTCGCACGTCCGTCGGGATTGTTGTCGATAACGAGGATGCGCACGTCAGCAAACCCGGGCGCCGGATGAGCCTGTGACTGCAATGCACTCAGCAGCTGCGCGAGGGCGTCGTTGCGCTGGAACGTGGGGATGCTGATGACGAGAGAGACCAACTTCCAACTCCGAAGCGCGGCTGCGGGACTGCCCCGACACACCTTCCGCCCATCATGCAATTTGTTCGCCACCGGGGTGCAGTCGAAAAGTTCATACAACCTTTTGGAGAAAGGCATGTGTCAATGCTTGTTCGGCCAAAATCTCTGGGTCACAAATAACGCGAAGGCCAGATCACAAAGGTCATAAAGGCGGCGGGTCGATGTCAGCAAACATCGCGGCGATTGCGAATCTGAAGGGCGGCGTTGGCAAGTCGACCACCACGGTCATGCTGGCCGATGGCTTGGCCTATTTCTTCGGCCTCGACGTGCTCGTCGTGGACCTCGACAGCCAGGCCAATTCCAGCCAGGTGCTGCTGACGGAAGTCGGCCTAGACGCCGCTGCCGAACAGGGCAAAGGCGCGCATGAAATGCTTGGCCAGTTCGTGCGCGGCGAACCGCCTGCGGCGGGTCCGTTTATCATGCCCAACGCCGTGTCTCTGGAAGAGCTGCGCGTGGCCGAGGAGCGCGATGAGCGAGCCGGCTGGGTTTCTATCCTGCCTTCCCATCCCAAGCTCAGGCTGGCGGAGATGGCGCTGGAGGAAGACTGGTATTCAGGGCCTGGCACCCCCTCGACACTGGCGGGCGCGCTGACAGAACATTTTCGCAAATCGATCGCTCCGTTGCTTTCGCTCTATGATGTCATCCTGATCGATTGCCCGCCGCACCTCTCGCCGCTTTCGCGCGCCGCCCTCGCCGCCTCAGATACGTTTATTCTGCCAACCCTTGCCGACCCGATCTCGACCTGGGGCACGAAACAGTTCTCTGACTGGGTGTCAGCCAACGTAACCCATGACCTGGCCAGCAAGAGCTTCATCGTCGTGACCCGGTTCCGAAACACGGCCATGGCGCGCCAGATCCGGGCGGACATTCAGGACGTCTATCTCAAGGACCGCTTTTTCGGCGCGGTGATCCCGGACTCTGTCAGCGTCCTGAAGGCCATGGATCGCCCATCGCTCGACAGCTACAACACATTTCGCGGCAAGTATGGCTCGGTCACCGGCGACGTGAGGCGCCTCGCCCAGCGCTATGCCGATTTCATGCAGATGCGCACGGGCACGTCCTGGACCATGGTGCGCGAATGAGCCCAACTGAATTCTTGGATCGGATCTTTGATGTGATCCGCGAGGAAGCGCGCGCGAATCCGTCATTCGCGGCCCGGCTGGTGAGGGCCGCTGGCGGCGAGGTGACGTTTGAGGCGAGCGAAGCCAAGCGCGTGCTCAATCCGCTTGAAATCGCTGCAAGCGGTGGGCCGAGTGCGGTGAAAGCGGCTTTCGAACGCCTTGACGCCGTGGCCCTCAGGCAGGTTCTCAAGGAGCAAAATCTCGCGAGCGGGGTCGATACGCGCTCTAGGTCGAAAGCCGACCTGCTCGATATGCTGGCTGTGCGCGCCACGGCGCGGGTAGCATCGCGCTCCAGTCTGAAGCCAGAGACAGCGCCAGACTAGCATTGCGCCGTGATGCAGCAGCAGGCTATGGCGGTGCGCGCAGCGTTCAGTTCACACGCTCGCAGACCGGTGGCAGGCGCGGATCTTCGAACACGCTGCCGCCTGTGGCCAGGCAGATGCCATTGTCCATCGCCATGATGTCGAGCGAGACGAGATTGGCGTTTTCTTCTGTCACGTTCGCGATGATGCGGGTGACTGGATATTTCACCACGTCGTCGGAGTCGGCCAGGCAGGTGAAGGTGCATTGGTAAGCGTAGGCGGGACGCTCTGCCTGGGGCGACCAGGCGAAGCTTGCAGCCTCAGCGCGGGGCTCTTCCTTGTTGCCGAGCACCGCATCCGCAATGGCTGCAGCGGACGTGGCCGCTGGCCTTGGAGACGCAGCGACAGTCTCAATGTCCTGAGCGCCAGGCTGCGGCGAGGCCGAAGAGGTTGACTCGATGCCGCTGGCGGACAGCGCGGAGATTTCAACCGGCGCTGACACTTCGCGCATTTCAGGCAAAGCGTCGGGCGCCTGACCTGAAGCGACAGCCAGCGTCTCTAGTGCTGGCGTAAACTGTAGCGGGTCTCTCACCGTTGGCTCGGGGGTGCGCAGGCCACTGGCCTCGGCAGCGGCCTGGAGCGCTGCGGTATCGGCCGCGTAGGCCGCTTGCAGTGCTCGTGACCCATCGACGACCAGTGACGCGGCCATGACTGTGTTGGCGGGCGCTGGCGGCTCAACTTCGCCCGGCTCGAAGTCGTGGCTCGGCGTTGATCCAAATCCTTGCGGGAAGGTCCCATCGCTGGCGACAGCCATCATCAGCATATCGGTGTCGCCAGAGGCTGAGCCGACCATCGAGCCGCCAGCGATGATCAGACCATTCGGCGCAATCTGGGCGGCCTCGAGCGTCGCGTTCGACCTGTTCGCCCGTGTGCGCGACCAGACTTCCCGTCCGTCAGGATCAAACCGCGCCACCCAGTGCCTGCGGCCTGCATTGGTTGTCGCCGGTTCAGCCATCACCTGGACGCCGCCATCTCGCATGGGCGCGATCAGGTGCCGCCCGCTCATCGCGAGGTGTGGGAGGTCACGCATCCAGCTGAGCTGGCCGAGTCCGTCAAAGCGAATCAGCGCGGACGGCGCCCCGGCGAGCAAGACCACGCTGCCTTCCGAATCAAGCGCGGCATCTGCCAGGCGTGCATCGACACCGCGAAGGAGCTCGCGGTGCCAGGCCTGCCGTCCCCGGCGGTCGAGACGCGCGAGAGCGATGGTGCGGGCGTCGCCGTCCGCCATGGTTTCTATCGCAATGAGAGCACCTCCGTCGCCACTGTCGAACAGGTGAACCGTTTCGACCGGTCCGACAGGCGCGAGATCACCGCGCCACAGCACCTTGCCGCGTTCGTCCAGGCGCATGACACGCAGGTCACCGCCGTCCAGGCCATTGGAAAGCGCCACAAGGGAATGGCCATTGCGCGCATCCTTGATGTCTGCCCAAGCCTGGTCCGACCCGACGTTGAAGGCGCGCGACCAGATCACCTCGCCTTCGCCATTGGTGCGCGCGAAAGCCGGGCTCGACCCGATCCAGTGAACCAAGCGCGCTGCGCCCTCATCGTCGAGCACGGCACGCGACACGCTGCCGATCGAAGGATCGTTCACGCGCACCTGTGAATCGACAAAGCCGTGCGGACCTGTCCGCACGATGACGGCGTGGGAACTCTGATTGTGCTCCACGCCGAGGCTGAGCCCGGCGAAGACGATCGCGTTGGTGTTGGTCAAGGCAACATCGGTAATTTTTTCAAACGGATCGGCGCCCATCACGCGCGACCAAGGTTGTGAGGGCAGAGGCACCTGGCCAAGTGTATGAGCCACTGCAGCGTCGGCCGTAAAGCGACCTGAGCGGGTTTGGTCGGAATGGTCAGTAAACGCCGCGATCAGGGTGCTTCCAACAAGTAGACCCATAATGAAAAGGCCTACGGCGCCCAAGCGTCGGATCGCTCGGATAAGTTCGAATACGGTATACTTGGCGAATGTCATGCTCTTCGCCCCTTTTCCATTTTTGACCACAAGCGCGAAGCGCTCCGTCCCGGTGGCCAATGCCCGTGGCCACATCACCGTAGCCTGAAGATCCGATATTATCGCGGATCGCGAAAGCTTAATCAAACATTAACGATACTATTCAAATTTCGCGCGAGTTGTGTTGTTTTTGTGCACTCCCCTATTGAGGGAAAAACTAAACAAATACTCGCCTAGTAATAACACTCCCGACTGTCTTGGAACTGTATCTGGCGCGCGATTGAACCACGCATTAAGCTGGTGCGTATAGAAAGCTGAGTTTCGTATTGAGGATGCTCAATGGCTCAGGAGCCTGCCCTTAAGAAGCCTTCGCTGCTCTGGATCGCCGCCGGAGCAGGCGTTCTGCTGCTCGGACTACTCGTCTTTTTCCTGTCGGGTTCGATGGGCTCCGCATCCGGCTCAGAAACCGGGAACGATGCGGTGCCCGCGCCAGTCGTCGAATACGCACGGGTCAGTGCAGCCGATCAGCTATTCATGGTGACTGCGCCAGGCCGCATGGACGCGCGCCAACGCCTCAGCGTCGTTGGAGAGGTCCCCGGCAAGATCAGCTACATCCACCCAGACTTCGAGACGGGCGGACGCATCCCGAAGAATGACGTGATGTTGCGGATTGATCCGGGCGACTACCGGGCAGATCTCGCCCGCGCCGAAGCCCAGCTGACGACAGCGCTGGCGAGCCTCGAGCGCGCCCAGTCTGACCGTGACCGCCAGGTGGAGTTGGCAGACATCGGCGCTGTACCGTCCGCTCAGAAAGAAGCTGCGATCGCCAACTTTGCATCAGCTGAATCAAACGTTGCCCAGGCCGAAGCCCAGGTCACGATCGCGCGCAGGAACCTCAACAAGACGACCCTGCGCGCGCCGTTTGACGCACTGGTGGTTTCCGAGGCTGTGGCGCCCGATACCTATGTGGCACCGGGCGCTCCGCTCGCAGAGCTTATCGATGCCAGCGCTGGTGAGATCAGCGCGGGACTGTCCCCAGATGATGTCGCCGCCGTGCGCCGTGCGCGGGCGGCAGAGGAAAACGCGATTACCGTACGCGCCGTGCCGAACGATGCCTCGATCGGCGATGTCAGGCTGACAGGCTATCTGGCGAGCTTCGCCCCCACCATCGACCCCGCCTCGCGCACGGTGGCCGTAAGGGCTGTGTTTCCTGAGGCCTTCTCTAGCGAAAACCAGGGTTCTGTTTTCGTTGGTGATTTCATGACGCTCGAAATCGAAGCCAAGGCGGAGACACCCGTCTACCGCGTGCCGACCGCCGCGCTTCGGCAGGAAAAAAGCGTCTGGCTGATTGCTGCTGACGAGACGTTGACCCGCGCCATGGTCACCCCGCTCGAAACGCGCGGCACTGACACCCTGGTCACGAGCGCCGTCAACCTCGAGAGCCAGCGCGTTCTCACCACGCCGTTGGCAGAAGAGACCGATGGCATGACCGTGCGTTTGCAAAGCGAGCTCGCACAGGACAACCGCTGATGCGCAGCCTCGTTCTGGGCACATTGTCGAACCGGGTTGCGGCGAACCTCCTTGCCGTTTTCCTGATCATTGCCGGACTGGTCGCGGTCCAGATCCTGAACGTGCGCATCTTCCCCAAGATTGAACTCAATTCGATTTCAGTCACCGTGCCCTACCCCGGGGCAACACCGAATGAGGTGGAAACGTCTGTCATCAAGCCCATCGAAGAGCGCCTTGAGGGCCTGGAAGGTGTGCGCAGGATCACCGGTCTTGCCGCCCAGAATGTCGGCAGCGTCGTCGTCGACGTGAACGAGGGCGAAAACCTTTTCGAGATGCTGGACGATGTTCAGACCGAAATTGACCGGATCACCGTCTTCCCGAATGACGCCGAAGAGCCGCAGGTTGTGCGCGCAGAGTCGCCTGAACTGGTCCTGCAGATCGTGCTCTATGGCGATGCAGGCCCCCAACGCCTCAAAGCGCTGGCAGACCGCGTGCGAACCGACCTCACCGATCTTGAGGGCGTGTCACGCGTCGAGATTGGCGGGGTGCCCGAATACCTGATTGATGTGGCCGTCGAGGAGACAACTCTCCAGGCCTATGGGCTGTCCCTGACGGGCATCGCATCTGCGATTTCCAATCAGAGCATCGACCTGTCTGGCGGAGAGATTGAAAGCGACCGCCAGCGCTTGCTGATCCGCTCAATCGGCGAGCGCCGTGCCGGAGAGGAGTTCGAGACGATCGTCCTGGGCGCAGGTGAAACTGGCACACCGATCCTTCTCGGCGACGTCGCTGATATCAATGACGGGCTCGCTGAATCGCCCATTCGCGCCGTCTATGAGGGCAAATCAGCCGTCTACGTGAACGTGTTGCGCGTCGGCGAAGAGAAAGTGCCGAACCTCGCCGAGGCCGTGCGCACCTATTTTGAGAGCGAACTGCCAGCGATCCTGCCCGCTGACGTGGAGGCTACGCTTTGGCGCGACGACTCGGTCACACTGACCGACAGGATCAATCTTCTCGCGCGCAATGCCGCCGTTGGCCTGTTGCTGGTCGGACTTCTTTTGATGGCGTTTCTGGATCTGCGCATC
The DNA here is from genome assembly GCA_038527085.1 of Pseudomonadota bacterium. Taxonomy (GTDB): domain Bacteria; phylum Pseudomonadota; class Alphaproteobacteria; order Caulobacterales; family Hyphomonadaceae; genus UBA5336. The sequence continues at coordinate 8,440 of JBCBGD010000039.1, forward strand.
GCATTCTGGACCGCCTTCGGTGTCGGCGTGTCGTTCATCGGCGCATTCATCCTGATGGCGGTGTTCGGGGTCACCATCAACCAGCTCTCGCTCTTCGGCTTCATTCTCGCCATCGGCATCGTTGTGGATGACGCCATCGTGGTGGGTGAGAACATTCATTCAGCATGGCGCAAGAACCCGGAGGAGCCGTTCGAGGCCGCACGCACGGGCGTTCTACGCGTGATCAATCCCGTTCTCTTTTCGGTGACAACAACCATCGCTGTGTTCGTCCCGCTATTGTTCGTTCCGGGCACGTTTGGACAATTTCTCGGACCGATCGCGGCTGTGGTGATCATCGTGCTGTTCTTATCGCTCGTTGAGAGTTTTCTCGTCCTACCGCGCCACCTGTCTCACCTCGATGAAGCGCCTCCCAAATGGTATGATCCACGTCGCCTGGCAGACCCAGTCCGTGATTTCGTGGCGGCACGCCTGCGCACATTCCGCGAAGGGCCCCTGCGCACGGCAGTGACCTTCTGCACCCTTCGTCCCATAATGACGCTGCTGGTGGCCTTCGGGATCTTCTTCGCCTCGCTGGGCACGATCTCCAGCGGGCACGTGAAGTTCATTTTCTTCCCGCAAGTGGAGGGCGACTATGTCACCGCCGAACTTGAGCTCGCAGAAAGCGCCTCTGACATTCAGACCGCCCGGTTCGCCGAGGCGCTGACCGAGGCCGCCTATCTCGCCGCTGGGGAAATGCCCGGCGAAGATGTTGTGGAGGGCACCCTCTGGACGCTGGGCGCCGCCTCGGCTCAGGATCAGCCTGTCGCAACGCCTGATGGCGGGGCAGCCGCGAACAAGGTTTTCGTTGTCGCCAAGTTGCTCACGGCCTCGGATCGCAGGTTCAACGCCACCGATTTCGAAATGGCCTGGCGCGAGGCGGCCGGGGAAATTCCAGGGGCGCAGAAGCTCACATTCTCATCAGACCTTGTCGGCCAGGGCCAGGCCCTGCAGTTCCAGATCAGTGCGCGCAACGACGCGCTCGCCCGCTCTGCCGTCGCCGAGATCCGTGAGCGGCTCTCTGCGCGCAATGGCGTTCTGGATGTGCGCGATGACCGCTTCCGCACAACAGACGAAATCCGCGTTCAGGTGAAGGATCTCGCCCGCAATTACGGCATAACGCAGGCGCAACTGGCTGCAGAAGTCCGCGCGGCTTTCTTTGGCGCAGAAGCGGTGCGTATCCAGCGCGACCGCGAAGAAATCGAGGTGCGCGTGCGCCTCCCTGAGGAACAGCGCAATTCGCTGGAAACCATTCGCAATCTGCGGATCCCTGTCGCGGGCGGATACATCCCGCTCAACAGCCTTGCCGACATCACAATCGGCCCTGCGCCAGCCACCATCACACGGATTGACGGGCGCAGGATTTACCTCGTCACGGGCGATGTGGACGAAAGCATCACCACGGCCGGGGTGGAAACCGGTTGGGTTCTCGACACCCTGTTGCCCGAACTTGTTGACGAATACGATGGGCTGGAAATCAGCCTCGGCGGCGAGCAGGAAGAGCAGGCCCGCGCCGCGCCCGCTATTGCACGCAATTTCGCCTTCGCCATGATGGTCGTCTTTTCGCTGCTGGCCCTGTCCTTCAGGTCCTACAGCCAGCCGCTGATCGTGATGTCGGCCATTCCGTTCGGCTTCATGGGCGCACTGCTTGGCCATGCGGCGCTGGGCATGAACCTCACACTGCTGTCGTTTTTCGGGATCATCGGTCTGTCGGGCGTGATCATCAACAACGCCCTGATTGCCATCGACTTTATCAATGAGCGACTGAAGGCCGGCGAGAGCGACACTGACGCTGTGATCGAGGGGATGCTGGACCGGTTCCGCGCGATCCTCCTAACCACGCTGACCACATTCCTCGGCGTGACACCGATCATTTTGGAAACCAGCGTGCAGGCCCAGTTCCTGGTGCCCACGGCTGTCTCCCTCGGCTTCGGAATCCTTATCGGCACCACGATGATCATCTTCGTTCTGCCGGCGCTGGCTGCGCTGCATTTGCGGATATTTGGCCACCCGAACCAGGACGAAGCCGAACAGGCAGATGTGGCGGCGCAACACGCCTGATAGGCGAGTTGCGCGTGAGCCTTTCTCCAGAAGCCTGAACCCGCTCGCCTATGGTTAACGGGTTTTGTATCGCCTCTCAGGTGTGCGGCAGCGCGATTTTCGCGTCGCCGGCACAGCCGCGTGGGGACGTGAAACATGCGCAAACTCCTCGGCCGCGCAGGACAGATCCTTTCGGGTGCGTTTCTCGCACTCGTCATGAGGGATTCCACCGGTCGCCCGCGCTGGACACTCAGCGGCGTCGTGCTTGCAACCGTGGGCATGGTCATTGCCACCGCATTCCTGGCTGGCGCCCTGTTCCGTGACACGCCGCAGTTTGAAAAGCTGAAGACGCGCATCAAACTGGCGCTGGCCGAGGATGCAGTAGATCCCGCCGAAACATGGCCGCTTGTCAACGAAGATACACTCGCCCTGCCCTGGCGCCCGCTTGAGACCAACAACCTCTCTCTTGAGTTGGCGACGATACCGATCGGCACCTTCCAGGGCTCTGGTGGCTCCCTGTTCGAGGTGGGCGATATCGAACGCGGTGAGCACCTCGCCTTTGTCACGCCCAGGGGCCGGATTGGGTACCTGACGCACCTTGAAGGCAAGGGCGAGATCGGCATCCACTATCTCGACACACGCGTGCCCATGGAGTGGGAGGCGTTCGAGGCCAGCGACATCGCAGCCATGCCTGCGTTCAATCGCAACTGGATCAGGACGATGGACAGCCTCGTGCGTCCCCTTGGCGGCGATCGTTACGAGCTGTTGGTCAGCCACCATCGCTATGTGGACGAGTGCCTCGCCTTCGCGATCAGCCGCACGGAAATCATCGCCGGTACCGACGACGTCTCTATGGCCGGCGCACCTTGGGAGACCGTGTTTCAGGCAACGCCGTGCATGACCATGAAGCCTCAAGGCAATCTCTACAGCGGCTTGCGGGATGGAGGGCGCCTCGCCTGGGCCGATCGCGACGCCATCTACGTCACGGTCGGTGACTTCGACATGGACGGCGACAACGCCGCCACGCGCGCGCCAATGGACCCGGCCTTCGACCAAGGCAAACTGTTGCGCGTGGACCTTGCAAACGGTGAGCGCCAGCAGGTCGCCGTCGGCATGCGGAACCCGCAGGGCCTCGTGGTCACCCATGACGGGCTTGTGTTCACAACCGAACACGGCCCCCATGGCGGAGACGAGATCAACCACATCATTGAGGGCGGAAATTATGGCTGGCCGGAGGAAACGCTCGGAGTTGCCTATGGATTTCCACGACGCGAATGGCCACACAGCCGCGTGCAGGGGCGCCATGACGATATCGCCCACATCTTACCCGCCCACGCCTTCGTGCCCTCCATCGGCATCGGATCAATGCTTGAGATCACATCTCCACTGTTTGCCGACTGGCACGGCGACCTGCTGATAGGCAGTCTCGACAATCAGAGCCTGTTTCGCGTGCGCCGCGACGGTGAGAAGGTGATATATGTGGAACGTACTCACGTCGGCGAACGCATTCGGGACACGCTACAGCTCGCAAACGGCCAATTCGCTTTGCTCACTGACAGTGCGCGCATTCTCCTTGTCCGGCCGAAGGCACCAGCAACGGAGGAGCTCGAGCCGCAAATCGAAGTGGCAGGCTACTCCCGCGTCAGGCAGGTGGCCGCTGAGCAAGCCGTGGAGGCCGCGCGCACGCCAATTCACCCGGGGCGCGTCATCTTCGAGGCAAAGTGCGCAAGCTGCCACGCAATCGACCGGAACGAAGCGGTGGTTGGCCCGCCGCTCTACAAACTGGCCGGACGCAGGGTCGGCGGCTTTGAAGGCTATCCTTACTCGGACACCCTTGCCGGTCGACGCGACACGTGGACAGAAGCCAGGCTCCAGCAATTCCTGTCGGATCCGGACAAGAATTTTGCCGGCACGACCATGCCGCGCGTGGCCCTGACCTACCCGGAATACCTGCACGTCTCATGGTGGATCGTGAACTGCACGGGCGGCAAGGACCGCCCGGAATGCCACACCAACGGATAGGGGATCAGGCCGCAGCCCGCTTCTTGGCCCGTTTGGGTGTGCCGAGCCCCGTCAGGAAGTGCTGCAGGCGGCCAGCCAGATCGCCGCGATAGGGCACAGGCTTGTGTGGATTGATGGCGCGCTCAAGAACGCCGCCATCCAGGCGCATCTGCCCCTCGGGATTGGCCAACAGCATGTATCGGCCTCGCTCGCGAGCAGTCAGGGTGGGTAGCGGCGCCAAAGCATCGTTTAGTCCATCAAAAGCATCGAAGCCGTGGGCCGCAAAAACATCGCGCCACTCGCTCTGGCTCGGCGCTGCACCGCCTGCGCCACTGCCCGCCTCGAAAACAACGCAGTCGCCCAAGAGAGCGAGCGCATGCACGAACATGGCCATTGAGCCCATCGGCAGATCTTCCGAAACGTCACTGCAATCGATCACGTCAAAGCGGGCCTTGAGCCCGCTGGCCCAGGCGTCAAAGTCCGCATCGCCCGGCAACGCACTGGCCTGGACCGTATCGACACCGCTGCGGCGCCAGGCGCCCTCGGCCTGGCCTCGTCGCTGGCCAAGGGTCAGCACTGACGTAATCGGTGAGTGCTTCAGCAGACGCTGCGCAATTGCATCGCTTGGGGTCGTGGGCCGCGCCGGCAAGGCGCGTGGGCTGGCCGTGTCCATCCCGTATCTCCAATTCATCGCTCACGCGCTGTAGGCGCGCCAAGCCAGTTGAATGGAGCCTCAAGGTTAATATTCGCTGGAGATTTGTTTACCGAAGCGTTGACGTAACGCTCCACGCTGGCCGTCCGACGAGAGAAGGTACGCTATCGAGATCCGCCACCCGGCTTTTCGACCTTCGGCCATGTGCCCAGCGATAAGATCGCTCGTCAGACCGAGATCAATTTCGCCACGGGTGTTGCTGTTCCCAGGCTAGATGACGTCATACCCCGACGATGTGCCCACACCCTCACGCAATCCAGGTCCTCGCCTTTCGCTGCCGCTTATCTCCGGCAGTCGGGCGGGGCTGTGATCAGGCCGTAGCCGAACACTGGGTCATGGCCTGCCTCACCCAAATCCCTGACAGTCTCAGCCAACGCGCCCCGCACCGCGTCGACATTGCCGAGCGCCATGAGATCGCTGTCTCCGGCGATCCTGAGGGTGACGAAAGGGGCCGCGATCGAGGTGCCTGAAACGAAACGCGGCGCGCCGAGTCCAGACTGTACATCGACGCCGGGGGCACTGAAATCGAGCCGGTCGCCGCGTACGGCCTTCTGGTAAATCTTGAGTTCTGCATCGATGGCCGTAACCGCCAGCGTAGAAGCAAACCCTGCAGGATAACGCAGCCCTTCATCAGGACCGTCATTGCCCGCAGCCGCAACGACAATGATCCCCTTCTGAGCGGCGAGCTGAAAGGCGCGGTCGAGGATCTTGTTGTAGGGACCAGCCAGGCTGATGTTCACCACCTTCACATCGTTCGCGATCATCCAATTGATGCCGCGAAGCAAAGTGTCGACACTCGCCGCGTCGCCGAGGCGCGCATTGGGCGAGACCACATCGGCATGGACCACATCCACATCGGTCAGCAGGCCGGGCGCAAGGATGACGCCAAGGACGTCCTGCCCATGGCGTGGTGGCTCAGACGTATCAGCAACGCGGGAAAAATCGCGCGAGGTCACCTGCCCCATCAGGTCGCCGGGAATGGCGGTATCGAGCAAGCCGATGGGGCCTGCCGCTGGGCATCCTTCCGGCGACCAGTTGAGGAGCCTGGCGGCGTAGTTGAGATCGCCTGCGTCGATGGGTGCGCTTTGAGGAACATATCCGTGATTGACGCCAGCAGTGACGCTCGGCTCAAGTCCTTCCAGCTCGCGGATCGCAGACCCACCGTCCTGGCCCGCGGGAATTTCGAGCGTCAGCATGACGAGGTCGAGGCCAGCCAGATTGTCACGCGCGCGCACGCGATAGCCAAGCGGCAAGGCCTTCTGGACCAGGCTGCGCGCATCGATGGCCGAGGGCGTGATCACCACGATCTCGCGCGGATCGATCACGTCGGACTCAGAGGCCTCGATTTCGACATCCTCGGGCAGATCAAGGGTTGTCGTCTGGCATGCACTGATGAGGCAAAACGCTATAAGGCTTGCAAAGAACTTTCGGCCCATAGTGATGATCCTTCGAAAGGCGACAAAGTGTTGTCGTGCGAGGGTGCGAAAGGGTTCAAAACGTTCTCGAAAAGGTGACCCAGATTTTGTCGATATCCTGCGCGAAGGAGTCTGCATCGTAACCTGCCCAGGCGAGGCTGAGCTTTACCGGCCCGATGCGCGTGGCCGCCAGCGCGCCCCATTCTCTGCCATAGGTGGGCCCTTCCCGGGCTGGCGTGTAGTCGTTGTAGGACAGCGAGACGCGGGTGGCCCTGAGCGATCCGAGTGAGCCCAATCGCCAAGTTGCTTTCACCTCGAGGTCCTGGAGGCCATCGATAGGCGTCGTGGTGAACACGTCTGCCGCCCCATTGAATCTGTGCAGGGTGCCAAGGGGCGTCTGTAGGGCCACGCCATCATCGCTGCCGAGGCGCTCTGCTCTCAGCGCCAGTGACACGTCTTGCCAATCAACTGTGGC
>JBCBGD010000040.1:0-14976 GCA_038527085.1 Pseudomonadota bacterium
CCGAGGGCGGGCCCGCCGCGGCGGTGGCTCTCGTCGATACCTGGATCGACACGCACGGGAAGTTTGATGGCTTTTCGTGGCGCGCAGGTCCGTGCGCCGACAGGGTGTGGAACTGGATGCGGTGCGGGTCGCTTTTGTTTGCCGACCCCGAAGCATCGTCCACAAAACTTCGATTGAACGCCCTCAGGCGCCAGGTCTCCCATCTGGAGGCGCTGGCCGACACGACGGTCGACATCGATGCCAGGTTCAGGATCGGCGCCATACAGACCGTGGTCGGCGCCCTGAGCGGCGATGCTGGAAAACTGCAGTCCGGCCTTGAGCGTCTGGAAAACGAATCCACCGCGCAAGTCCTGCCAGATGGCGGCCATGTCAGCCGCAGTCCAGAGCGGCTTCTGCGGGCGATGCTGGACTTGGCCGCGGTGCAGGCCACCCTGCGAGTCTCTGGCGCACTAGAGCCCGAATTCTTTGGCAAGTGGCTGCCGCGCATGGGTGCGATGCTGAATTTCCTGCGCTGTGACGATGGTGGCCTCTATCCATTCAACGATGGCGGAGAAGCGCGCAACGAGGACATTGATGCGGCGCTGTCGGTGCTCGACGCGCCACCACGACGTTTCACCTTTTCGCCGAAGTCCGGTTTCCAGAAACTAGAGCGTGGCGCGCTGCGCCTGATTCTGGATGTGGGCCGCGCGCCAGACCAGCCTTTCGGCGACATGGCCCATGCCGGCGCCCTTGGATTTGAGCTGTCAGATGGACCGGCCCGGCTGGTCACCTCATGCGGGTACTCAAAAGAAGTGAATGTCGACCTCCAGGCCGCGGTGCGGCGCAGCGGCGCGCATTCCACGCTGGTGCTCGGCGGACGCGACAATGCCAGCTTCACGGTGAATGAGAGCTCGAACCTCTTGTCACCGAACGGCCCGGAGGGCATCTCTGCCAAGCGGCTCGAGGAAGACGACGAGATCTGGCTCGACTCCCAGCATTCCGGCTACAAGGACACCTTTGGTCTTCTGCATCGCAGGCGCCTTTTCATGTCTGGCGACGGTCGGCGGCTCACCGGAGAGGACAGCCTGGTCAGGCCGATTTCGCGCGAACCCGCGGAAGATGACAGGCCGATCGGCTTTGAAATCCGGTTTCACCTGCATCCGACGGTGACGGCGCTGATGGGGCGCGGCGCAATTCTGCTCGAATGCGAAAACGGATTACGCTGGCGCTTCAAGACGAGCCATCCGGGCGCACGGCTTGAGCGTTCGCTATACCTTGCGCGCAATACGGTCGAGCACCCCGATCAGATCGTGATCAGTGGGCGCGCCGATCCCAATGGCGATGGAAGCGAGCCACCGAATTGTGTGCGCTGGGCGTTTCTGCGAGACACTGACGCATGATGAACGGCACGCGTACCGCTTTCCGGGCGATGGCCCTGACGCTCGGCTTCGATGTGCTCGCCGCCGGCTTCGCCATGGCCATTGCCATCATCGCGCGCTGGGCCAGCGTTGAGGGTGGAACACCTCCGGGCTTTGCCCTTCTGGTGCTTGTGGCATCGCTTACGTTTGCCAGTTCAGCGGCCGTCTCGTTCTTCCTGCTCGGCATCCACCGTCAGGTCTGGCGGCATATGGGCGCAAATGATGCGATCAGGATCCTGCAAGGTGTCGGTCTCGCCACCCTGATTTTTCTGCCGACGATCTTCCTGTGGAACCGCTTGGTAGGATTGCCGCGGAGCAGTATCGTAATTGCGGTCCTGTTCTGGGTCGCGGCCTTGTTCGTGGGGCGCATGATCGCGCTGTCTCGTTCAACGCGTGAGCCGCTGCAGTTCTTCCAGCGCATTCCGAAAGACGCCAAGAAAGCCATCCTGGTGGGCGATGAAGACGCCGCTGCCAAAGTGATCGCCAAGCTGCGCAGGGAAAACGGCCGCGCGAAAATCCGCCTCCTGGGCCTTTTGACCACTGGACGGGCCGAGCCTGGCCGGGCCATTCGCGGCGTTCCTGTCCTGGGCAGCATGAACGACCTCGGTTTCGTCCTGCAACTCCTGGAAGCGCGTTATGGCGAGGTCCCCTGGGTGGCGGTGACAGGCCACGCGCGCAAGCCTGCCGCAATGTCCCGCGCGCTTGAGGTGGCCGCCGAACACAAAACGAAAGTGATTGCCTTCTCCGCCAGCGAAGACGGCGCCGATGTGAAGGAAATTCGCCCTGCCGACCTGTTGTCCCGCCCCCAGCGCAACCTCGATCCGGTGGCCGTCGAACACCTGATCAAGGGCGCGCGGGTGATCGTTACCGGCGGCGGAGGGACAATTGGCCTGGAGCTGGCGCGTCAGTGCGCGGCCGTCGGCCCTGAGGAGCTCGTCCTGTTCGATGCCTCCGAGTACAATCTCTACAGGGCAGACCTCATGCTGCGGCGGGAGTTTCCCAACGTCACCGTCAGGTCTGTTCTCGGCAATGTGCGCGACGTGCCCCGTCTCGAGCAGACCTTCGGGGAGTTCCAGCCAGAAATCGTCATCCACGCCGCCGCGCTCAAGCACGTGCCATTGATGGAGCAGCATGTCTGCGAAGCCATCCTGACCAATGTCGAAGGCGCCATGAACGTCACGCGCACGGCTGTGAAGTATGGCGCCAAGCGCATGGTGTTCATCTCCACTGACAAGGCCGTGGATCCCGACAATGTCATGGGCGCGACGAAGCGTCTGGCAGAATTGACCGTGTCGCGCGTCGCAAAGATGAGCCAGCTGACGCCTTCCCTTGTGCGCTTCGGGAACGTGCTGGGCTCGTCTGGCTCCGTGGTGCCGCTGTTCCGGGATCAGATCGACCGCGGCGGACCGGTGACGGTCACGCACCCTGAAGTGACGCGGTACTTCATGACAGTCGAAGAAGCGGCCTCGCTGGTGCTGCAGGCGGCAGCGCTCGCGGAACCCCAGAATGGCGACGGACTTTACGTGCTCGATATGGGCGAGCCGATCCGTATCGAAGCCCTTGCCGAGGCCATGATCCGCATGCGCGGCATGGTGCCCGGCCATGACATTGCGATCGAATACACAGGCCTGCGCCCGGGCGAGAAATTGACCGAAGTTCTTGCCTATGACTTCGAGGATATCGCCGACACCAGTGTCGACGGGGTCCTGAGCGTGAAGGGCGGAGTGCAGGTCAGCGACAGCTTCGACCTGATGCTCAAGCAATTGCTGCGGGCGGCCGAACGGCGGGAACGGATCGAGGCGCTCGCCCTGCTGGGCCGGCTGGTGCCGCAATATGGTGAGAGTAACGCGGCCGGGAAAGCGGGCGCCGAAGGCGCTTGACCCCTGGGGGAGACACCATTAGCGCCGGGATCATCCCGCCCGCCCTGAGGCGTTGCCCAGTAATTTGACCAAAGAGGCCTTACAATGACCGATGCGCCGACCCATGTGCGCCGCGCCCTGATTTCCGTTTCAGACAAGTCTGGTCTTATCGAGCGCGCCAGGCGCCTCACCGAGCATGGCATTGAGCTGATTTCCACAGGCGGCACAGCCCGGGCGTTGAAAGAGGCTGGGCTCGATGTGCGCGATGTGGCCGATCTCACAGGATTTCCCGAAATGATGGATGGGCGGGTGAAGACCCTGCATCCCGTTGTTCACGGTGGCCTGCTCTATTTGAGGGACAATCCGGACCACGTCGCTGCCGCGGAGGCGCACGGCATAGCGCCGATCGATCTTGTCTACATCAATCTCTATCCGTTCGAGGCCACCGTGGCGTCTGGCGCTGACTTCCACACCGCGATCGAGAATATCGACATTGGCGGGCCAGCCATGCTGCGGGCGGCGGCAAAGAACTATGCCCATGTGGCGGTGTGCACCGATGGCGCGGATGTCGATGCCGCTCTGGACGAGATCAAGTCAGGCGGGGTGTCGCTCGCGTTGAAGAAGCGCCTCGCGGCGAAATCCTATGCGCGCACGGCGGCCTATGACGCGGCCATCAGCGGCTGGTATGCCCGCCAGATCGAGGACACAGCGCCGGATTGGGCGGCTGTGGGCGGCAAACTGAACGAGGCGCTGCGCTATGGTGAAAACCCCCACCAGTCTGCGGCCTTCTATGTGACGGGCGAGGACCGGCCAGGTGTCGCCACGGCCCGTCAGGTCCAGGGCAAAGCGCTGTCCTACAACAACATCAATGACACCGACGCGGCCTATGAGCTGATCGGCGAACTTGGCGCGGAGCAACCTGCGGTGGCCATCATCAAGCACGCCAATCCTTGCGGCGTTGCCCTCGGCGCCGACCTTCTGTCAGCCTATCGCAGCGCCCTGGCGTGCGATTCCACCTCAGCCTTTGGCGGTATTGTGGCCCTGAATGGCGCACTGACTGGACCTCTGGCGGAGGAAATCACCCAGATTTTCACGGAAGTGGTCATCGCGCCCGGCGCTGATGAGGCCGCGATGGACGTCTTCGCGAAGAAGAAGAACCTGCGCCTCTTGATCACTGACGGCCTGCCCGATCCTGCTGCGCCAGGCCTTGCGGTCAAAACGGTGGCGGGCGGCCTGCTCATGCAGTCGCGCGATAATGGCCGTGTCGGCCGCGCCGACCTGAAAGTGGTGACAAAGAAGGCCCCGACCGACGCCGAACTGGACGACATGCTGTTCGCCTGGCGCGTGGCCAAGCATGTAAAATCCAACACCATAGTCTACGCCAGGGACGGCGCGACGGCGGGAATCGGCGCAGGCCAGATGAGCCGCATCGATTCTGCCCGCATCGCCGCGCGCAAAGCCGAGGACGCTGCGGACGCTGCGGGCTGGACCGAACCACGAACCAAGGGCTGCGTGGCTGCGTCAGATGCGTTTTTCCCGTTCCCTGATGGCTTGCTTCAGGCCGCAGAGGCCGGCGCGACAGCGGTGATCCAGCCAGGCGGCTCCATCCGCGACGATGAGGTGATCGCCGCGGCAGATGAGGCAGGTCTTTCCATGGTGTTCACGGGCATGCGCCATTTCAGGCATTAGGCCGGCACAGGCTCGCCCGCATAGTCATAGACATTGCCGCTCTGCTCCGGCGTGAGGTTGTCGATCACGCCGAGCAGGGCCTTAGCGGAATATTCCGGCGTGAACAGCTTCTTGTCGGGCACATTGCCTTGAAACGGCTCTGATAGCTTCGTGTCCACGGTGCCAGGGTGCAGACCGACCGCAATGAAGTCCTCGTTTCTGCGGCCCTGCTCGATGGCGTAGTTGCGGATCAGCATGTTCAGCGCCGCCTTGGATGCGCGATAGGCATGCCATCCGCCGAGGCGATTGTCTGAAATTGATCCGACCCGGGCCGACAGCGCCGCAAACACGGCCCGGCCATCGCGCGGCATCAGGGGCAACATGTGCTTCGCCGCGAGTGCCGGGCCGAATGTGTTGGCCGCGAACACCTTTTGAAACGCGTCGAGCGACTGATGCTTGTAGGATTTTTCCGGCTGGAGCGCCTCTCCGTTCGACAACAGACCTGCCGAGACGATCACGAGATCTGGCTTGCCTTCCGCCTTGATGTTCTCGGCGACTTCGGCGAGCGCGTCTTCATCGGTGAGGTCTGCGCGCAGCGGCGTGACGCCATCGATCGCGGGGGCTTGCGAGCGAGAGACGCCGAACACGGGTCCGCCCCGCTTTGCTGCGAGCTGACGGGCCATTTCTCCGCCAATGCCACCACTCGTGCCGAATACGACTGCTACCAACGCTTAATCTCCATTCTCCGTTGAGGCTGGAGCTATGCTGGTGGCAGGCACCTTCAACGCGACCTAGTAGTCGTACACCTCGATGTTGGACATCTCGATCGTGTAGGCCGCGTCTGCCAGCTCAGATTCCTGTGTCTGGGTGTAGAGGGTGCCTTCGATCCAGACGGCCTGGGCCAGGTCCTTAATCTGGATCGGGTCATCGGTCATGATGAACAGGGTCTGGTTCGGCGGCGGTGGCGGCGCGTGCAGGCAGGCGCCGAAATAGGGCACGAGCAGGAATTCCGAGATTTGCGCGTCGGCAGAAAAGTCGAATGGCACGGTGTAGCCGGGAATGCGGACCTTCCGGCCATTCAACTCAGGAACCGTGTTGAACGTGCCGATCTGTACGGCCACGTCCGCCGCTGAGCCCTCGGCGATCGGGCTGCCACCATACAGCATCGCCATCTGTTCCTGGTAGAGTTGAGCCAGGCGCTCTTCCTCGCCTTCAGGGAGAAGCTCTTCCCAGCCAAGCTCGCGAATACCACGCGCGGCCAAAGCTTCCTTGCGCGCGGCTTCGCGGGCGGCGGCCGCGGCCAGACTGTTGTCCTGGGCCTGACGCGCGGTCCGCGTCTCACTGGCGCGGTCCGAAGTCTGAGCCGTTGGGGTCAGTTCAGGGCTCTCGGCTGCTGTTTCCGCGCCGCCGCAAGCGGTGAGCATCACGGCAAAGAATGCGGCGCTGACAGACATACGCATGGGCAGGCTCCTCGAATTCACTTCACCCTAGGTAGGGCAGGTGCATCACAATTTCACGCTCAGACCATCAGCCAGGGAGCGGCGAAAGGCCAGCCATGCTGGCAGCATCCCGATCACAAGTGCAGCAAATGTGACCGAACCGATGGTGACCAGGTCCAGCAGGCCGGGGCCCGTCCCGATCAGGCTGACGCCGTAACGCGCGGCGAGATATGGCCCGAGCAGGGCCAGCGCCCCGTTGATGATCACCGCGCCGAGCAGCGCGCCGATGAAGCCGAGCAAGGCCGCCTCGGCAACCAGAAGTGTGAAGATATGGCCTGGCCGTGCGCCAATTGCGCGAAGGATCGACATCTCCCGTCGCCGCGCATTCAGGCTGGTGAGGATTGATGTCAGGATCGACACCAGACCCACCGCCACAACAAACAGCGACACCGCCAGCAACGCACGCTCGGCCACGCCTGTCACGGCCCACAGCTGCGTTAGCGCCACGCCTGGCAGGATCGCCATCAGAGCTTCGCCGCGATAGGTGTCGATCGCCCGCTTTGAGCGCAGGATGGTGGCCCGGCTTTCGAGCCCTACAAGCACGGCGGTCACCGTGCGCGGGGTCAGGTCAAAGCCTCGGATCGTGTCTTCCGTAATCGTATCCGCCATCGGGTTACGTGTGCCGGTCTCCCAGCCGACATGGATGGCGGTGATGGCTTCCAGAGAGACATGGATGGTGCGATCCACGGGCGTGCCTGTGGGTGCGAGGATGCCAGCGACGCGGAAGGGGCGATTGTCATGCTGTTGCAGCCCGGCCCGCCCGAGCCCGTGGGTCAATATGAGCGGTGTGTCGAGGGTGTAGCCTAACTCGCGGGCCACATCCGCGCCGATAACCGCGTCGAACAAATCGTCGAAACGCTCGCCCTCGCTGAGACGGAGCAGCTGTTTGTCGCTGTATTTGTATCGATCGAAATATTCGGGGGTCGTGCCAAGGACGCGGTAGCCGCGATGGCTGTCGCCGAGGGACAGCGGTACCGTCCAGGCGACATCATCGCGATCCTGCAGCCACTCATAGGTTTCCCAGGAGACCTCCGCTGTCGCATCGCCGAGACGGAAGACTGAATACAGCAGAAGGTTGATTTGGCCCGACCGTGCGCCGACGATGAGATCGGTCTCCGAGATCGTCGAGCTGAAGCCTTCGCGCGCGCCCTGGCGGGCTTTCTCCACGCCGAGAAACAACCCCACGGACAGGGCCACAGCGAGTATCGTCAGCAGCGCCGAGCCCTTCCGGTTCATCAGGCTCTGCCAGGCGAGGGCGATGACGGCGCCGCCCATCAGGCGGCCTCTGACATGATCGCGCGATTGATCTCCATCAGGTCGACCGCGCGTTCGAAATGGCCTGCGAGGCTTGGGTCATGGCTGACAAAGAGCAAGCCTGCGCCGGTCTTGGCCGCTTCAGCCGAGAGCAGCTCGATGAACCTGTCGCGTGCATGTGTGTCCAGCGCAGAGGTGGGCTCATCGGCGATGATCAGGTCAGGTCCGCCGATCAGGGCGCGTGCGGCGGCGACCCGCTGCTGCTGACCAACCGACAGATCGATCACCTGCCGACTGAGCAAGTCTGGATCAGAGAGGCCCAGCGCCGCCAGGAGGCGGCGGGCTTCGGTATCGACTGGCCCCTCTACCGCCGCACGCCGCGCCTTGGAAAAGCGCAGTGGCAGCGAGACATTGTCGACGACGCTGAGATACGGCACCAGGTTAAAGAGCTGGAAGATGATACCCAGCCGATCTGCCCGCAGCCGGTCGCGCGCAGCGGCAGACAGGTCCGGCAGGTTCTGGCCCGCGACCTCGATCCTGCCGGCCTGGGGCTCCAAAACGCCGGCGATCAGGCCCAGTAGCGTGGATTTGCCAGACCCGGACGGTCCGCGCAGGAACACGCGTTCGCCGGGCTGAACCTCGAATTGCTCAATGTCGAGCGTCGCGCTTGCCGCGCCCGGCCATGTGAAATTCAGCCCGCCGACAGAGACGAAAGGATCACCCATGCCCTCGATCGCGCTCAGTTGCCTGAGAGCGAAGCCGTGCGCGCATCTGAGGTCAGCGTGGCGGCCGACTGGGAGCCCTCGATCAGGATGGCGAGGTCGATTTCTTCCATCGTCGGATAGTCTTCAAAAAGCACAAATGTCGCTTCGTCCAAGGCGCCTGGATCGGAGCAGGTAAAGGTGAAGTCAAGCACGGCATTGCCGACCTCGCCCACACTGCGCACCGATTGCTCGCTGCTCACCAGCGTGCATCCAGCCTCGGAATTGATCTCAAGGACCGCGGCTGCATCGGTCAGCGCATTGAGTACGGTCTGACGCTCGGCCTGCTGCTCTGGTGTGCCCGGCACCGACTCCGGCAGTCCGAAGCTCGCCAGCGCAGAGTCGAGCGATACAGTCAGAGTCTCGCCTTCAAGAATGATCGCGCCTTCTGCCTCTCCGTGCACGTGGGCCGCGCCGCCTGCATGGTCATGGTCATCGTGGTCGTGGCTGTCACCATCGGCGTGGTCGGCGTCATGGCCGTGGTCCTCACCATCGGCGTGGTCGTCGCTGTGTTCTCCGCCATGCTCATCGCCGTGGATGTCGTCGCTTTCGCTGGCCTCGCCCTCTGGCGGCGACATTTCGGTCATGTCAGGCATCGTTTCGCTATCCATCGACGCTGGCTCAGGCGTCTCAGGCGGCTGTGGCGTTTCGGGCGACTGGGCTGTTTCCACTGCGGGTGGGGCTTCCGGTTCGGCCACGGGCGCTGGAGCAGGCGCGGCTTCTGGCTCGCGCGCTTCGGTGCCGCAGGCAGCAAGCATCAACGCGCAAGCCGACACGAGTCCGAGCGAAACCGGGTAGCGAGTGTTGCGAAAAGTCATGTAAGTGGCCCTGTGCTTGTCTGGGATGCGAATTGGGTTGGGCATTGCAACAATGAGATACTATAACGAGACCAGCCTGCTCAAGTGGGCATCTTGGCTTGCCCAGCCTGTCACGACCACCGGAGCTCCTTCACCATGATGACTTACCTGCAGGCGCCGTTGTTTTTCGGCCTCTTTGCGGCGTTTGTCACGTCGCTGGGGCTGATTGTCGTTGCGCTCAGAGCGGACTGGAGTGCGCGTAACGCGGATCTCTTTGCCCTGGCCGCAGGTGGCATGCTGGTAACCCTGACCCTGCTTCACATAGCACCGGAAGCCTTTGAGCGCACCAGCCAGGCGCCAGTCTTCATTCTGGCCGGCTTCCTCGGCGGCTTGCTGCTGAGCCAGGCGACGCGCTTGCTGACGGCAGGCTCACCTTCCTCGACCGTGCCCCATCCTAGTTTGGCGGTGACGCCAGTGCTGGCCATCGCGCTGCACAGCTTTATCGATGGCATTATCTACGCCGTCACCTTCGCAGCCAGTTTCGAGTCCGGCTTCTATGCCGCCATCGCTCTTATCATGCACGAATTTCCCGAAGGCGTGATCGCATTCGCCATCTTGCGCGCGGCCGGGGTGGGCAACCGCGCATCCCTGTTCTGGGCGTTCTTCGCAGCGGCGTTCACCACGCCCCTCGGCGTGATCGTCTCTGGCCCCTTCATGTATACGATTGGTGAGGAGATGCTTGGCCTGCTTTTCGCCTTGTCGGCAGGCCTTCTCCTCTTCGTGGCGACGGGGCCGCTCCTGGCGCCGGCGCGAGAAGAGACTCCGGCCAGAAGTCTTGGCGCCATCGGCGCGGGCGTCGCGATCGCTGTCGCGCTTGCGCTTGCGCCGATCCATGCAGGCCATGACCACGGCGATCACGACCACCACGACCATGGCCGCCCCTCCTTCGCGCCCCAGCTGTCGCACAGCCAGGCAGGGCTTTAATCACCATGTCGCGCGCGACCAATCTCAGCCTATTGGCGCTCTTGGCGCTGGTTTTCGTTGCCGCCATCGCCCGGGCACACCCTGCCGACGAGTTCTGCATTCCCGGCGAAACAGATCTCGACCCGGCGCTCTGCGCGGCGCTGTCCTCGCTCGACAGTGCCGACAGCCGCGCCGACCTTAGCGCTGCAGCACAGTCTCTCCTCGCAGACCTGGAGAACCGCTCGGCCTGGGAGACGTTTCTGCTCTACATCCGCATCGGGATTGATCACATCGTTCCCGGCGGCCTTGATCACATCCTGTTTGTGCTGGGGCTGGTGATTTCGACACCTCGCCTGCGCAGTCTGGCGCTACAGATCTCTGCGTTCACCGTTGCGCACACTGCGACACTGGCGCTGACGGCGACGGGCGTGCTCGCGCCGCCTAGCTCGCTGGTGGAATCCTTGATCGCGGCGTCCATCGCGTTTGTCGCCGTGGAGGCCATCGTCCTCAAGGAGCCGCCAAAATGGCGCCTTGGCCTCGTTTTCGTGTTTGGTCTGGTCCACGGGATGGGATTTGCCGGAGCCTTCGGCGAACTCGGACTGCCAGAAAACCAATTCTGGCCCGGCCTCATCGGATTCAATGTTGGCGTTGAAATCGGTCAGATCGGCGTGGCGCTCGCTGGCGTGCTGCTGATCAAGGCCGCTTTGATGGCTGCCCGCTCGCAAAGGGCCGAGTACCCCAGATGGCTGACCTGGCCCGCCGCAGCGATCATCGCCGCGACAGGCCTGTTCTGGACGGTTGAGCGCGTTTGGGGTGCGCTCTTTCCGGGCTGACCGGTGTCGGTCTTAAACGTCTGGAATCAGGCCAGCTTTTTCAGGATCGCCGACAATCTTCTCCAGCGCCTTGCGGAGTTTTCCGAGCGCCTGGTGCTCGATCTGGCGCACACGTTCTTTCGAGATACCCAGCTCACGGCCAAGCGTCTCAAGCGTCACCGTCTCGTCTGTCAGGCGGCGCTGGCGAATGATCAGCATTTCGCGCTCATTCAGCGCCTGCAGCGCATCATTGATCCACTCGCGCCGGCGTTCGGTGTCGTGGGTGTACTCCACTTCCTCGTCAGGCGTGGCGCTTTCGTCGGCCAGGAGATCCTGCCACTGGGCATCACCGTCCACCGCCAGCGGCGCATTCAGGGAGCGATCCGAAGCCGACAGCCGCGAAACCATGGCTTCAACATCGCGCTCTGGCACGCCGAGGTGTTCTGACACCCAGGTCTTGTTCTCGCGGGAGATCACGCCGTCATCGGTGTCGTTGATCTTCGCGCGCAGGCGGCGAAGGTTGAAGAACAGGGATTTCTGTGCGGCCGTCGTGCCCGTGCGCACGATGGACCAGTTACGCAGGACGAAATCCTGGATCGAGGAGCGGATCCACCAGCTTGCATAGGTCGAGAAGCGCACTTCGCGCGCTGGCTCGAAGCGGGCCGCAGCCTGCATCAGGCCCACATTGCCCTCTTGCACGAGGTCCGACATCGGCAAGCCGTAATTGCGGAACTTCGATGCCATGGAGATCACCAGACGCATGTAAGCTGTGGTGAGTTCGTGCAGGGCGTGCTCGTCATTGTCGTCGCGCCACCGACGCGCCAAGTTCAGCTCGTGCTCCTGCTCCAGCAAAGGCGCCTTCATGGCTTTTCGCACGAAACGCCTGTCAGCTGATCCATTGTCGAGTGCGGGTGTGGCCATCTGGCGCCTCCAAATCCAAGCAGTTTCCCGATCTGTGCCGGGCTGTAATGAATGCTTTACGGTTGGCGCTGCGGGCCGGATCACGCGCGGATGAAAATTTACCGGAAATAGAATCGGGCGCCGCCTCGACAAGGCGACGCCCGTATTATTTTCAGCTTTCGCCGTCTTTTCAGGCGGCAGCCTTTTTCTTTGCCAGGGACTCCGCCAGGCGATCCATGGCGGAATCGCGGTCGATGTTCTCGACGGCTGCCAGTTCGCGGGCCATTCGGTCCAGCGCGCTCTCATAGAGCTGGCGCTCGGAATAGGATTGGTCAGGCTGGTCTTCGCCGCGGTGCAGGTCGCGCACGACCTCGGCGATCGAGATCAGGTCGCCGGAATTGATCTTGGCTTCGTATTCCTGTGCGCGGCGCGACCACATGGTGCGCTTGATGCGCGCGCGCCCGCCCAGCGTTTTGAGGGCGTCGTCGACGAGCTTGGAGCCGGCAAGGGCGCGCATGCCTGAAGCTTCAGCGCGGTTGGTGGGGACGCGAAGGATCATCTTGTCCTGGTCGAAAGACACGACATAGACTTCCAATTCCATGCCTGCGACCGTCTGGGTTTCGATACCCGTGATCGCTCCAACGCCGTGTGCGGGATACACAATGCTCTGGCCGATTTCGAAGGTGAGCCCTTCTTTTGCCTGCGTTTTTTTTGTCATGTGCCTACGCCTTTCATACGCCACTCAAACGAAAACCTGCCCGCGGCGCGCCTTTTGCAAGGCTTCCGTTAGGCAGGCATGTCGCTATGGTCTATTGCTCGCTCAAGCCTTGAGCATAACAGATTTGCAACGGTTTCGCAATTGTGAATTGCGCAGCCGTAGCATCAATCGCCTTCGCCCGGCTTCGGGCTGAAGTATTTCTCAAGCTTCCCGGTCTCGTTGGCAAATTTCTCCCGGTCTGCTGGGGGCTCTTTCATCCGGGTGATGTTTGGCCAGACCTTCGAATACTCCGTGTTCAACTTCAGCCACTTAGAGTCCGGGTCGTCTTCCGTGTCGGGCTTGATCGCCTCGATCGGGCATTCAGGCTCGCACACCCCGCAATCAATGCACTCGTCGGGGTGGATAACGAGCATGTTCTCGCCCTCATAGAAGCAGTCGACGGGGCAGACTTCGACGCAGTCCATGTATTTGCACTTAATGCAGGCGTCGACGACAATGTAGGTCATATGCGCGGCTATCTTTCGATCTGGTGGCAGGCGATCAGGTAATCAGGCTCGGCGGCTTGTCAATTCGCGGCGGCGTCGCGCGCCAGGCGCTCTTCGGCCCGTTTGCGCGCCAATGCCCGGCGCACATCGTCCACATGCAGCAGCGAGGCCACGTGGCGGATATAGGCGTCCTCATAGGGGCACTTGTCCCCATCAGCGAGCGCAACGCGAAACAGGCCCTCAATGATCGCCTCGCGTTCATCCGGCGGCAGCTTTTTCACATGTTTGGTGAACTGGTGCGAGTCTATGGACTCTTCCGCGAGGATTTCACCGCGCGCCAGCAGGGCGTCGGCCTTGTCGGCGTCGAAGTCGAAGCTTTCCAGCAAGATCATCGCGATCATGTCGCTTTCCATATTCGCGTAGACGCCATCGGCCAACGCGGCCTCCACCAGCAGGGCGGCGGCAGCCTCGTGCGGGTCGACCGCTTCATCGCGTTCAGGTTCGCCACTGAACAGGCGCTTGAGTGAGTCAAACATCGTCATCTTCCCGGCGTTGATAGAGGCCCTGGGCTTCGCTGGCCGGACCTCTCCGCGCCCCCAGGTCCAATATCTCTACCACTTCGATATGTGTCCCTTTGGTAAAGGTCAAAATATCACCCACGGCAACTCCAGCGCCAGGCTTGGCTGTGCGGCGGGTTTGTCCGAACCGGGTGAGCCTCACGCCCTTCTTCGCTACGACCTTGCCTGCCAGGGCGCGGGTCTTGAAAAACCGCGCCCTCCAGAGCCAGACATCAAGCCGCGCCGTGTCCAGCGGGGTCTCGCTCACTGGAAGGGCCTGTAGACAAACCCCCCAGCGCCTGGCGCAGCCTTTGCGCGCTTTTTTTTGGGCTTGCGTTTCTTCTTCGGCTTTTCTTCGGGCAGAAGCACCGCCAGCGCAGCAAACGGCGAGTTCGGGTCGGCTTGGCGCTCGCGCGGCGGGGACCTGCGCGGGGCGCCGCGATCGGACTGGCGTGGCCCTGCGCCCTTGTGTGGTTTGCCGCGGCGCGGTCCGGCGCCGCCTGTACGCGCCTCCTGGGGGCCGCGCTTTTGCCGGCCGCCTCCCTCGGGACGCGCACGGCTGGCATAGCGCCACTGGGTCGGCGCGCCGGTTTCGGGGTCTTTCTCGGCGGGCATCAGGCCGAGGCCCTTGAGCACGCCTGGAAAATCATCGCCGGGGCAGGACACGATCGAAGCGAGCTCTGCGGGGAGTTCGAACAAATTCTTGCCGGCTTCCTTGCGCCGCTTCGAGACCTCCCAGGCCAAGCGCTCGGCCAGGTCCGCGCGCACGGCTCGGCGGCCGAAGCGCAGATAGCCATTGGCAGCGAGCGCCTCATCGGTCCAGTCCGTGTCCAGGGCGAAGGAGCCAGCCCCCTCAGGCGCGGCGGGGCAGACGCCGTCATCAAACACGGTGCGCAGGCTCGCGATCAGGCGCTGGGGCGCGGGCTTCTGGGCGTCGGGCACATAGGCCGCCACCCGGCCGGTGCGCACGCCGACTGCGCGAAGCGCCTCCCTTTGCGGGGCTTCGATCCGGTGGGTTGGGTCATCGCCGCGAAGGTCGATCGCAGCCCCTGTCTCGACGATGCGGAAAGCAATGCCGCGCGCGAGTCCTTCCAGTGTCTTGGCCGCTTCGCCGGCCTTCAATCCACGATGGGAGGGCAGTTTGGCGGCGATTTCGCCCTCGACCCAAGTTTGTAGACGGGTGCGGGCGGCTTCCTTAGGGGCGTCTTCGGCTTCCTCGCCGCCCATCAATTCCACGCGCGGCGACAACCAGTCGGCGCCCTTGGCCAGGCGAGCGACGGCAGCGCCGCCATAGATGATCGCGCCA
>JBCBGD010000041.1:0-5240 GCA_038527085.1 Pseudomonadota bacterium
CGCCTTTTCAGCGTCCGTGTTCGGGCGGGACGTGCCCGCCGCGCCGCTGGACCCGGCCACGGCCTGGTCGGTAGGCTTCATCCTCGGCGATGGGAAAGACGGGCCCTTCTCCATGCAGGCCGAGTGGATCAAGGCCTGCATGGCGGAGGCGCCAGCGACCTAGACCGTCCGCTTCGCCTTGTCCTTCGCGTTGGTCGCCTCGATGGCGGCGCGCGCGGCGGCCCATTCTTCATCGCCCCAGGCCGAGAGCTGGGCGAAGTTGCCGCCCGACGCGTTATACATCGCGCCGTCAATCGCAATGGTCTGGCCGTTCACATATTCGGCGCCCGGCGCCATCAGGAAGACGGCCAGGTTCACAAGCTCGTGCATCTCGCCGATGCGGCCCATGGGATTTTCCACCCCGCGCCCGGAGCCCATTTCCTCGGTGCTGTCGGCTTGCGGGGCCAGGCGCTTTGTCATGCCCTCGGTCGGGAAGGGGCCCGGCGCGATGGCATTGAAGCGCAGGCCCTTGGGGCCCCATTCCACGGCCAGGGACTGGGTCATCACGTTCACCCCCGCCTTGGACATGGCGCTGGGCACCACGAACGGCCCGCCATTCCAGACCCAGGTCGTAAGGATGGAGCAGACATTGCCGCGGTGACCCTCGCGGATCCAGCGCGTGCCGATGTCGTGGGTCATGTAGAAGGTGCCGCGGAAGACGATGTTCGAGATGGCGTCAAAGCCGCGGATCGAGAGGTCCTCCGTTCGGGAGATGAAATTGCCAGCCGCATTGTTCACCAGGCCCGTCAGCGGGCCATGCTTGGACCAGATCGCGTCGTTCATGTCGCTGATCGCCTCGGCCACGCGGATGTCACAGGCATGGGGCACGACGGTGCCGCCATGGGCGTCCATCAGCTCCTTGGCCGTCTCCTCGCAGACCCCGCCGCGGCGCCCGCAAATGTGGACCTCCGCGCCGAGCTTGAGAAAGCCCTCGGCCATTTCCTTGCCGAGGCCGGTGCCGCCGCCGGTGACTAGGATGCGCTCGCCTGTCATCAGGCCGTCGCGGAACATGAGTTTTGTAGCGTCCATGGTATTGTCCTCCCATTCATGTGGTTGATGATGAAACTAGGACGGAACCTGCAGGAGACCCAACATGAAGGCCCTTATTGTTTCTCTTCTCGCCGCTGGCCTGGCCGGCACGGCCTCTGCCGATGGCAAGGATGTCTTCGGCATCTGGCTGACCGCCACCCAGACGGCCAAGCTCGAAATTGCCGATTGTGGCGACGGCAGTCCCTGCGGGCGCGTGGTCTGGATGGACCCGGAAGCAATGCGCGAGGGCCTGACGCCTGAGACCGCGACCGATGAAAACAATCCCGATCCAGAGCTGCGTGAGCGGCCCGTACTGGGCCTGCTCATGCTGTCTGAGTTCGAGGAACGCAGGCGCGATTGGCGCGGCGGCACGATCTATGACCCCGAAGCCGGGCGCACCTACGGGGCCAGGCTGAAAAAGCTTGAGGACGGCAACCTGCAGGTGAAGGGCTGCATCGGTCCGATCTGCCAGACCCAGGTCTGGACGCCGGCTATGCTTGAAGAGGGCTCAGTCGACTAGGGCGTCGCGGTAAGCGTCTTCACTGAACTGGGCCATCGCGCAGAGCGAGGTGGAATAGCCACCCTCTGCGCGAGGATAGGCGAGGATGACGAGCTGGCGGCCAGGCGGGAAGCTGACCCCGCAGGTCGCGCCATACTCTCCGCCGAGGTGGCGCAGGGCGATGTTGCGGCCGGGCGTACCCTTGAAGGTCTCGTCGACCTGAAAGGTGGTGATCGTGTCGCGGAAATCAGGGCCGGACCGCCCGCGCATCCAGTCCCAGTTGCGCTGCCAGAAGCTTCGCGGATCGCGCGCCTCGCCGCTGTCGATCACAGTGCCGAGGAAGACGAGCTCATAGGACTCTGAATGGACCGCGGCGCTCTCGGCGCGAAGACAGGAACAGGCGATCGCAGGCGACGCGATCAGGAGGGAAAGAAAGGAGACGAGGAAAACGCGAAAGACCATGCCGGACCAGATCGCAGCCCAGTGGGGCGAGAACATGGCCTATCTGCGAAACGGCAGGGTCAGCACGCGCCAGAGGACCCAGACCGGGGCGACAACGCCAGCGCCGTAAAGCGCCGGGCGCCAGAAATTCTGCGCCGCCCAGACCGCGCTGGACCAGAGCTGGCGAGCGGCCTCTCCAGCCACCGCGGCGGCGCTATCCTCGGCTGCGCGTTCAGCCCCCTGCCAGAGCAGGATCACCGAGCCGATGAGGATGCAGAGAAGAACCAGCTTGATCCCGCCCCAGACCGACACGCCGAAAAGACGAACCAGCAGCGGGCGCTTTGGCGGCTTCTGTTTCTTGCGTTTCGCTGGCGCCTCGCTTTGTGCGGGCAAGGGCGCCGGTTCTTCGACGATCTCGGCCTCGATCACCTCCACCGGCTCGGCCACGGTGAGGTCCTTGCTGGCGGACGCCGCGCCGGGTTTCGAGATCACCCATCCACCGGGAAGTTTCAGTGCCATGGCCGAGATGTAAAACCGATCGCCGGCGTTTGAAACCACGCAGAACAGGTCACCCGCTGAGGCGATTTTCGAATATGCGTAACTCTCCGAATGGTGGAGCCGCGCCGCAGTCGCCACCTTTGATGCGAAAGCATCCATGGAGCGCGACATGTCGAAACAGATCTGCATCATCGATGGCCATCCCGATCCGGCCGACCACTACATCCACGCGGTCTGCCAGGCCTATGCCGACGGGGCGCGCGAGGCCGGTCACAGCGTCTCCGAGGTCAGGATCGCGGATCTCGACATTCCGCTCCTGTCGAGCGCGGAGGAGTTTGCCGAACTGCCCCCGCCGCACATCTGCGAAGCGCGCGACAACATCGCCCGCGCCGAGCACGTGATGATCGCCTTTCCGCTCTGGCTCGGTGGGCAGCCCGCGAAGCTGAAGGCTTTCCTCGAGCAGGCCGCCAGGGGCGAGTTCTTCCTCGGTGCGTCAGACGAAGATGGCGGCTGGCCGACCCAGATGATGCACGGCAAATCGGCCAGGGTCTTCGTCACCATGGGCATGCCCGGCCTGGTCTACCGCTTCGCGATGGATGCTGGCGCGCTGAAGGCGCTGGAGCGCGCCTTGCTCGGGATTTCCGGCTTCCACCCGGTCAAGCACACGGTCCATGGCGGCATTGACGCGGTGTCCGATGACACGCGTAAGACCTGGCTGGAGGAGGCCCGAAAGCTTGGCGGTATGGCGATCTGATCGCTCTGGCAGGGCGCGGGCCTATTCCGCTGCGCGCTGCACCATGACCGTATGGGGGTAGGGGATTGAGATGCCCTGGGCGTCGAAGGCTTCCTTCACCTTCTTGGTGACGTCGAACTTCACCTCCCAGAAATCCTTCGCGACCACCCAGCTGCGCGTCGTGATGTCGACCGAGCTTGCGCCGAGGTTGGTGATCCGCACGAAGGGTTCAGGGTCTCTCAGGATGCGCGGATCGGCAGCCAGGATGCCTTCGATGATGGAAACGGCCTTGTCCATATTGTCCCCGTAGTCGATGCCGAATTCGATATCGACACGGCGCCGGTCATAGCCGGAGTAATTCTTGATCACGCCGTCGATGGCCTGACTGTTGGGCACCAAGATTTTCACATTGTCAGGCGTGGCGAGCACGGTCTGGAACAGATTGATGTCCTTCACCGAGCCAGCGACGCCTGCCGCCTCGATATAATCGCCGAGCTTGTAAGGCCGGAAGAAGATGATCATCACGCCCGAGGCGATGTTGCCCAGTGCGCCCTGCATCGAGAGGCCTATGGCGAGGGTGAGCGCGCCGAGGATCGCCACGAAGCTGGTGGCCTGCACGCCGAACACCTGAAGCGCTGCGATAAATACCGCCGCCGTGATCGCCCAGCGAACGATGGACGCGAAGAAATTGCCCAGCGTGTCGTCGATGCTCTCGTATTTGAGCGCCTGCTTGCGCACCATACCGGCAAGCCAGCCCGAGATCCGCAGGCCGATCAGGATGACGACCAGCGCGCCCAGTGCTTTCATGCCCCAGGCGAGGATCGGGTCCTGATACTCTGCCCAGATTGCCATGGGATCCAGGTTGGTCAGGTCGATGGGATTGGCTGATTGCGAACCCGTGGTCGTGGTCAGGAAGCGGAGCATGGTCGGATTGATCCTCGCGAAATGGATTATGGGCCTCGATTTAAGCCCGATGCGTCACGGACTTATGTCATCCTGAACGCCGCTGGCCCCAACTAGGATCCGCCGGAGGATCAGGATGAGGGCGAGCAGGCCCGTCAGAACGGCCGGGACGTGGAGTTGGACATTGCTCCAGAGATTGATGACGATTCCGATCAGCCCCCAAGCCAGAGCGATCACGTAATAGGGGCTCGCCGTGACCCGGGCGAAGGCAAACAGCGCGACCCCGACCGCGATGGCCAGGGTGAGGGCGAGCATCCACCATTCCGCATCCGTGTTGCCGAGGCCCAAGGTCTGGCGCAGGAGGTCTGTGGTCGACAGCGCGGTGGCGAGCGTCATCCACCCCGCCAGCAATCCTGTGGCAACATCCGCGACCCAACGGCCGGGACTGCCGCCGGTGCCGCGCGTCCTGTCAAACCTCTGCGCGGCGATGAAGGCGGCGACAAACAGCGCGAGCAGGACCGCATGGACAGCGTAGTCGTTCAGCCGGGCCTGGCGCATCAGCATCCACAAGATCGACATCAGCCCGGCCATGGCGAGGGGCGGCGTGATCGAGCGTATGACATACTGGCTGGAACGCTGAGCCCAGACCGCAAATCCGAGATATGCCAAGAAGATCACACCCCAGATTGCGAAGAATGGCCCGGGCGGCGTTTCAGGCGCGCGCATCATGGCCTCACTGGCGCTGTCGCCAATCGGATCGCCGATGCCGAGGGCGGGCAGGGCAGGCACAATGAGCTGCACGATCGCGATGGGCAGCAGCGCACGCTGGGCCAGACTGATCGACGAATTTGCCATGGCTCACCTCTGGCCGCCTTGAGGATGATCTCAGGCCTTTCAATTGCCGCGAGCGCGGGCTATATCAATGCCATCGTTAGGATAAATTCCGCCGAATGACCCTGACCGCCCGGTACGCAAGTGCCGGGCGGTGGCGCATCTGGCGATGACCAGGAGGTCCCACATGGCCGAAATTCTGATGCCGAAAGCCACCGCCGTCTGGCTGATCGACAACACCACCCTGTCGTTTGACCAGATCGCTGC
>JBCBGD010000041.1:5340-14697 GCA_038527085.1 Pseudomonadota bacterium
CATATTCCACAGCCCAAGCGCAAGGGCGCGCGCTACACACCCGTCACGCGCCGGGCCGACAAGCCGAACGCGATCGCCTGGTTCATCCGTAATCACCCCGAGGTGACCGACCCGCAGATCTCCAAGCTGATCGGCACCACCAAGGCGACGATCACCAAGGTGCGCGACCGCACCCACTGGGACAGCGCCAACATCAAGCCGGTCGACCCGGTCACGCTGGGCCTGTGCAGCCAGATCGAGCTGGATGAGATCATCGCCAAGGCCGCCGACAAACGCCGCAAGATGGACGCCGAACGCGCCGCGAGCGAAGAAGGCCCAGGCCTGAAGCCGATCGAGGAAGAGGGCGCGGCAGCTGCTGCCAGCGACGAGGAATCTTCGCCCTCAGGTGACCTTTCGGCCGACGATGTATTCCGCGATTTCACCGGCTAGGCCACAATCCAATCACTGGGTCGCTTGACCCGACCCACGGTGCCCCTCACCTAAGGGGCTGAGACACACAGATGAGTGCTGACCCCATGAACCGCCTTGATGATGAAGACCAGAACGCACCGGCCACAGAGCCAAACTCCTTCCTGGAGGAAGCGCTCTTCAATGCCCGGACCATCCTGCTGACGGGCGGGATCGATGACAAACAGGCGCGCCGGGTCTGTGAACGCTTGCTGGCCTTGTCGTCCGAAAGCGACAAGCCGATCCTGCTTGTCCTGTCGTCTCCTGGCGGGCATGTGGAAAGCGGCGACATGATCCACGACATGATCAAATTCGTCGGCGCACCGGTAAAAGTGCTCGGAACGGGCTGGTGCGCGTCGGCTGGTGCACTGATTTATGCGGCGGCGAAGAAAGAAAATCGCTACGCCCTTCCAAATACTCGCTTCCTTCTGCACGAACCGCGCGGCGGTGTCGGCGGTCAAGCCACAGATGTCGAGATCCAGGCGCGTGAAATCATCAAGATGCGCGAACGTCTGAACAGAATCTTTGCTGAGGCCACAGGCCAGCCAATTGAGAAAATCAAGGAAGATACTGATCGTGACTTCTGGATGAGTGCAGAAGAGGCGGTCGAATACGGCCTTGTTGGTAAAATCGTCAGCCACCGCAGCGAAATCAGCTAAGCAGCTGATCGTTTTGGCTTTTACGCGCAGGTAAGACTTCACCCTCACAAAGGGCGTTAACCAAAGGACGCCCTTAAGTAATGCCCACGCGTATCGAAAGCCTGATCTCGGACCTGCGTCCGTTGTCGCCAAGCCAATCTATTGGCGAGGTGTTCGACTGGTTTTTGATCCATTCCGACAAGCAGGCCATGCCCGTTGTGTTCGAACGCACCGTGGTCGGGCTGGTGTCGCGGGCGGGCCTGCTCGAACATGTCAGCCGCCTGAGCGACCCGTCCATGTCCACCCAGCCGGTCATGGCGTGTCTCGACACCGCGCCTGTGACCGCCAAGCTCGGCCAGCCGCTCGGCGAAGTGGCGATGACCATCGCGCAGAATGGCGGGAAAGGCTTCCAGACCGGGGTCATCGTCACCCAGGGCGGGGCCTACTACGGCTATGTCAGCGCGCTGTCGCTCGCCATGGCGCTGAGCGCGGAGAACACCCAGCGCGCCCACAAGATGCGACTGGCAGCCCGCAAGCTGAAATACCTCAATGCCCAGATGGCAAATCTGCGCCGAGAGAGCGGACAGGCCCTGGCGCGCTTCGGGCACGAGGTGCGCACGCCGCTGACGGCCATGCTCGGCCACACCGAGCGGCTCCTGCGTCAGGACACGGCGCCAGAGGCGCGCGAGAGCCTCGACGTTCTCGCGCGGGCCAGCGAGTCCCTGGCAGACCTTGTGACGCGCACTGTAGAAGCCGGCCGGATTGGCGCGCAGGACGTTCCTGTCGTTGGAACAGCCTTTTCACCTGTCGAGCTGGCGGGTGAACTGGGCGCGCTATGGCAGCCCAAGGCAGATGAAAAACAGCTTACGCTTGAGATCTCCGTCGCGCGGGGACTGCCGGCCCGTATCGAAGGCGACGCCGTGCGCATCCGCCAGATCCTCGGCAATCTCATCTCGAACGCCATCAAGTATACGCCGGCCGGGCGCGTCGACGTGGTGTTTGACGGCAAGGCGCGCGAGGAAGGCCAGATCGCCTTTACTGTAGACATTCGCGACACCGGGCCAGGTGTGCCAGAGGCGGATGTGGACAAGCTGTTCAAGCCCTTCCAGCGCCTGACGCAGGAGGCTGGCGCGCCTGAACAGGGTGTCGGCCTCGGCCTGAATATCTCTCGCGGCCTGGCCGAAGCCATGGGCGGCGACATTAAGTTCGGCCCCCGTGAAGAAGGCGGCAGCGTTTTCAACCTGTCCTTGCCCCTGCGACGCGCAGGGCCGCGCCTTGCGTCTGAGGGCACGGTGCAGAAGGCGCGTAAGCCCCGCTCGGCCTTCCAGCTCGGCGACATTCTCTTGATTGAAGATCACGCGGCCAGCCAGGCGCTGATCGAGTCGACGCTGCAGTCAGCAGGCTGGCAGGTCGATACGGTCGCCACGCTCAGCCAGGCCCGGCGCCGCGTCGATCATAAGCCTTACCAGGCGATCCTTTGCGACTATTTCCTGCGCGACGGGCAGGGCGATGTGCTGATCAAGATGCTGCGTGGTCATGAGGGGCCGAACCGCGACACGCTGTGCCTCGCAGTGACAGCGGACTCCAGCGAAGCGCGCCGCAAGCACTGCCTGGCGGCAGGTTTTGCCGGTGTCATCGTGAAGCCAATACGAGGGCCGGACCTCATCACCACATTGGCTGACTTCATCACCGATGCAGAGGCTCCGCTGCCCGAAACGGACGCTCTGCGCGCGTAGAGTCACCTTAGATGCTGAAAGCGTGCTTCGGCTCATGAATTGGCTGTCGACAAAAGTTGACGCCTGTGTCATCTTTTGGTCTGGAGGCGACGTACATGCTCACGGTCATCAAGTCCATCTTCCAATTCGGGCCGCTGATCTTCGGGATCGGTTTCATGGCGCCGCTGATCTCCCAGGTGCTGACCGCGCTTGAGGTGAGCGCGCCGTTTGGCCTGTCGAACCTTGTTGTGGGACTGGTCGTCGGCAGCCTCATGGGCGTGATCGCACAGGTGAGGGGGCGGTGGATATGAGCGCGCGGGATTTCTCCACAATGTCAGAGGCCGACCTCATGCGCGCCGAGCGCGAGGTCGCAGCCCGGCACCTGAACAAGTTTCCTTACTTCGCCGTGTTCTGGGCTTTCACAAACCTGGCCTGCTGGCTCGCGCTCTGGCCGCTGGTGATCTTTGCGGGCCTGCCGCTGTGGCTGGCCTTCATCGTCGCGACGGTGAACATCACGCTGAGCTACCTGCCGAGCCATGAGGCCCAGCACGACATCATCGCCCGGCCAGGCACGAAGCTTCGCTGGCTCAACCAGCTGGTTGGCCACCTGTCGACCCTGCCGCTGGTGTTGCCCTATCGCGTGGCCAAGCTGACCCATATGGAGCACCACAAGCACGCCAATGATCCCGAGCTGGACCCTGATGTGTCGGTTGCCGCGCCAGGTCCGCTCAGCGCGATCTGGACATCCATCGTCAACCGCCAGCCGCGGGCGAAGGGCGGACTGAACGCCTATGGCACGACGCTGCAGCGCATCGGCCGACCCGAGGTGATCCTAGACGGTGTGGTCTACAATCTCGTCTACTATGGCAGCCTCATCGCCCTGGCCTGGAGCGGATTTGCCATCGAAGCGGCGCTTCTCTGGTGGCTGCCGCGCCACATCGCGCTGACGTATATTCAGTATTATCTCAGCTGGGCGCCGCACCATCCAGGCTTGAGCAAGGGCCGCTACCGCGACACGCGGAGCTTCCGTTCAATACTGGGCAACATCGGCTCATTGGGGATGCAGTACCACGTCATCCATCACCTCTATCCGCGAATCCCGCTCTACCGGACGCCCAAGGCCTATTGGGAGATGAAGCCGATCCTGGAAGCGCGCGGCTGCGATGTGGACGCGCTCTAGCCCCGCATCGGCGATATCCCTCTGTTTGCAGACATGACTCTGTCACCTGCGCCGTGTTTACTAGAGTGGGTGGGTGACGCTGTACCATCGGCGATGGAAGGGTGAAGGTATGATGATGCTTCTCGGCTCGCTGGCGCGGGCCTCAACAAAACTTGCGCTCAGTTTTGTCCTCGTGATCGTGATCATGGTGCTGGCGTTCGCGTTTGCGCCAGGCCTCGTGCGCGGCTTGCAGGACATCATCGAGGGCATCAATGACATGATCCGCACACCGCCCATTCTCAGCGACCAGGGCCTGATCCTCTATCGCACGCTGGTAAACGAGGCGACGATCTTCGGTATCCTGCTCACGCTCCTCTCGCGCGCGATCATCGAGGTGTGCGCGTTTGCCTTCGGCCAAGGC
Source organism: Pseudomonadota bacterium (assembly GCA_038527085.1). Lineage (GTDB taxonomy): Bacteria > Pseudomonadota > Alphaproteobacteria > Caulobacterales > Hyphomonadaceae > UBA5336. The sequence continues at coordinate 9,721 of JBCBGD010000041.1, forward strand.
ATGAAGGCCGCACGCGGCGGGTCGGGATCTGTGGCCTAAGCTTTTTGGAGCGCCACGACTTCACGGTCGAGGGCCTGCAGGAAGTTGGACCGATCCGCCTTTGAAAAGGGCGGCGGGCCGCCGGCAAGGCCGCCGACGACGGTGTCGCGCAAGTCTGCCTTGATCGCACGCGTGGCGATGGCCCCGCCGATCATGTCCTGCGTGAAAGGCTTGCCATTGGGCGCGAGAACACGAGCTCCAGACTTCAGACAGCGCTCGGCCAGCAGTATGTCTGCCGTGATCACGATCGAGCGGTCATCGGCGCGCTCGGCGATCCAGTCATCGGCGGCATCGAACCCGTCCGACACCACGACCAGTTTCACCGTCTCGCTGACGGGCACGCGGATGAAGCTGTTGGACACCACCCGCACCTCAAGCCCGCACCGGCGCGCCACCCGGTAGCATTCGTCCTTCACCGGGCAGGCATCGGCATCGATGAGGAGGGTGATGGGAGACGTCACTCAGACCCGTCTAAGCCGCTTGCGTCCAGTCTGTTCAAAAAGAGATCCGTTCCAGTCGGCGATGCCAGCATCTCGACAACAATCTCTGTAATGGCATCTGCCATTCGATTGAGGTCGGTGATGTGTTGACCTTCGCTGCTGCGTGCGGCCATGCCAATCACGCCAAGCGGATACACCCCTGTTCTTTCATCCGAAAGCGCAGTGAGAAACTTATTGGAATTGACCAGAACCTTACCTTCATCGTCTGTCGCTTCAAAAGAGAAGTCTGAAGAAACGACTTCACCCGAAAACAACATGAGAGCGGCGTTTGGCCAGACCATGGTGCCAACTTCAATGCTCAGATTGGCTGGCGCTTCTCCGGTCATTCGCGTCCCGAGCGCTTCCGACACTTTTTGGTCGACCAGCCAAGTGAAGTAAGACTCGGCGATCGGGTCAGTATCATCTTCGCGATAGGACGTTTGCTGTTCGGCATAGGAAAGAAACTCGGAAAACGCGATTTGGTCTTCAGCATTGTCGATGAGTTCATGTACCGACTCATCATAGCGATCCGGAATCTTTCGTCCGTTCTCTAAGACCACCACAACTTCCCCGACAGAATAGTCGCTGGCAAGTCTGGAGCCTATCGGATTATCGATAGTAGACGTGCAACCAACGATATTGATCGCACACAATACAGTGAACAGAAATGATAGTCGTTTCGTCATGGAGCACCCCTCTAAAGTCTCATCCAAATTAAGCAGCGATGACAGGCGTGCAACAGTTCGAGCTGCGACTCGAATTCGCCGGCTCCAAGGGCAATTGCGGATTTTGCATTTGCAGCCCCCTAGCCCCGCGTCAGTTTCTTGAACTTCATTCGTTTCGGCTCGACCGCATCGTCGCCTAGGCGGCGCTTCTTGTCTTCGAGGTAGGACGTGAAATCGCCTTCGAACCATTCCACATGGCTGTTGCCCTCGAAGGCGAGGATGTGAGTGGCCATACGGTCCAGGAACCAGCGGTCGTGTGAGATCACCACAGCGCAGCCCGGGAAAGCTTCCAGCCCTTCTTCCAGCGCTTGCAGGGTTTCCACATCGAGGTCGTTGGTCGGCTCATCCAGCAAGAGCAGGTTGCCGCCGCGGCGCAGCATCTTGGCCAGGTGTACGCGGTTGCGTTCACCGCCCGACAGCTTGCCGACGGGCTTTTGCTGGTCTGACTTCTTGAAGTTGAACGCCGAAACGTAAGCGCGCGAATTCACTTCGACGCCGCCAAGGTCGAGCACGTCCAGGCCGTCGGAAATTTCCTGCCAGACATTGTTTGTGTCGGTGAGGCTGTCGCGGCTCTGGTCGACATAGCCGAACTTTACCGTGTCGCCGACGCGCATGGTGCCCGAGTCGGGCTTTTCCTTTTCAAGGATCATCTTGAACAGGGTCGACTTGCCAGCTCCGTTCGGGCCGATCACGCCGACAATCCCGCCGGGCGGCAGGTTGAAGGAGAGGTCTTCGATCAGCAGATTGTTCCCGAAGGCTTTGCGAATGTGCTCGGCTTCCAGCACGAGGTTGCCGAGGCGAGGGCCAGGGGGAATGCGGATCTGGGCTGTGGAGACCTTCTCCTTTTCGGCCTGGCTGGCCATTTCCTCATAGCGCTGGATACGGGCCTTGGATTTGGCCTGGCGGGCCTTGGCGCCCGAGCGCACCCATTCGAGCTCCCGCTCCAGCGCGCGCTGCTTGTTGCTTTCCGATCGGCTCTCCTGCGCCATGCGCTTGGCCTTCTGCTCCAGCCAGTCGGAATAGTTGCCCTGGTAGGGAATGCCCTGGCCGCGGTCGAGCTCGAGGATCCAGCCGGTGATGTCATCGAGGAAGTACCGGTCGTGGGTGACGAGGATCACGCAGCCCGGAAAGTTGATGAGGTAGTTCTGCAGCCAGGCCACGGTCTCGGCGTCGAGGTGATTGGTCGGCTCGTCCATCAAGATCATGTCTGGCTTGGACAGCAGCAGCTGGCAGATCGCGACGCGCCGCACCTCACCGCCAGACAGCGTGGAGACATCGGCGAAGTCGTCAGGGCAGCGCAGGGCCTCCATCGCCATGGAGATCTTGGAGTCGATGTCCCAGGCGTCTGCAGCGTCGATCTGCTCCTGCAGCGCTGTCATCTTCTCCATCAACTCGTCAGTGTAGTTCTCGCCAAGCTCTGCGGAGACGGCGTTGAACTCCTCGACCAGCTTCTTCTCTGGCACGACGGACTCGATGTTCTCGATGACGTTCTTGTGCGGGTCGAGCTGGGGCTCTTGGGGCAGGTAGCCGACCTTGATGCCATCGGCGGCCCAGGCCTCGCCATTGTACTCGGTTTCCACGCCCGCCATGATCTTCAGAAGAGTGGACTTACCCGCGCCGTTGACCCCGACCACGCCGATCTTGGCATCGGGCAGGAAGGACAGGTGGATGTTGTCAAACACCTGCTTGCCGCCCGGATAGGTCTTGGACACACCCTGCATGTGATAGACGTATTGTGTGGCCATGGGCTTGCTTGCGCTCCTGAAGGTAAGGTCAAGGGCGCGGTGTGGCCTGCCCGCGCGGGAAGATCAAGTTGAACTCGGGATTCCGTGATGAAAGCGAGTGAGCGCCTCGAAGGCGAAGGCCAAATCAGAGGACCATCGAGCGAAGGATATTACAAAAACGAGATCTGTATCGTCAAATTTATCGAAGACACTCTTGGTTTGGATCAAAGGGGTTCGCAAACCAAAAAAGCACCATTTTTGTTGCGATCATAAAAACAAATCCTGTGACTGCCGTTGACAGGGAATAGCCATTATGTTCGGAATTATTTTCCATATTGAGGAGGGTGAATCATGGTAGATCTGTTCGACTGGGATACTTCAGACTATTCACCAGATTATAATGATTTCAATGGCTTCGAAAACTTTAGTTATAACAATATGGATTTCTTTGGGTTTGAAGATGACGAAGAAGATGAAGAACGTGTTCTTCCTCCAGTGATAGTAACAGCCCCGTTGGTCGTCTCTTCGGGACTTATTGGTTTGCCACTGATAGGTTTATTGGCGCCGGCTTTGCCTTTTGGCGAGCCCATCGATATTGCTCCAGAAGACATCTTCCCGGAATTAACACCCTGTCTGGAGGGCCTGTTCGAGTATTTCAATGCCGCGGATTTCCCGGATGGCGTTGATATGCCGGCACTTCGCGATCTGGTTGCGTCGGTCGCAGACGAAATGTTTAATGCTTCGCGGAACTCGGTGCCCAATGTGCCGAATGCCTTCGTGGAATACGCGGCATTTGCGGTGCAGTATGCCGACGGTTCACTTGGCCTTTCGAACACATTCACCGATTTGAATAGCGATGATGTAAACCTAACCGGACCTGACGCCTCGCAATTCTTGTCGTCCCTTGGCGCTGGCGACACGATCGTGGGTATTATTCACACGCAGAATAATAGTGGATTAGCATCGCCCGCCGATGCTACCGCTTTCAGCCGTTTAGCCGCAGCGCTGGATCGTGCGGGACTGCCGGTAAATGTGGCACTTGACGGAGTAAACTATATCGTTGGGCCAGACGGAGAAGTCAGGGAGCTGGCTGCGGGCACTTATGATGGAAGCAGTTCGGATACAGAAGGCCCCAGAATCGATGAAAATGGCAATCTTCAGTGTGGTGGCTCAAACTAAGATGAATTGGGGTTGGGCGGGGTTCGCTCTCGCAGGGCTGACATCGTGCCAGTTCCCAGCTTCTGCCGATCCGGATTTCCGTGTGCTTCTGACCAGTCCTGATGCTGTGACCGAAACGTTCGACCAAGAAAGCCGTGCTGTCTGCCTCGGTAAGGATGTGACCGTCGCCATGAAAACACATGAAGGGCGTATTGAACGCGTCTCCGTGCGCATCAATGGTGAGACCGTTTCGGCTGAGCTTGATGATTTCCTATCTCGGAACATGGGCGTGTTCCCAGCCACATACAGCCTGTCCCATCTGGCGTGCAGCGAGAGCGAAAACGGCGAACCACCCAGTCTGGAATTGGGTTTCAGGGGGCTCCGAACCATTGACGAAAAATCAGGCCATCTAGACGCCTTTACCTACACAGTTTTCACTGAAGGTCCTTATGTTTCCAGTCAGTCTTCTCAGAGCCTGGGCGACAACGTGATCGATGATTTCGGCGCTTATGCTCGACAAAATGCCTTCGACGACGTGCCAGGCCTTTTCGATCTGAATTTCTGCATGAATGGACCACCATGTCCCGAGTTGCAGAGACATCGAATGAGAGACTAACCCTATCGACAGGCTTCGCGTTCCTCTTCTGACATGACGGCCCAAAGCTTGGCTATTTCAGCATCGGCTTCTCGATTGCCCAGTTCATCAGCGCGCTTAAACCAGTGGTACGCCGCTACGAAATCGGGCGGGGCGCCGTGTCCGCCTGCGCAGGCGACACCGAGATTGAAGGCGCAGCGGCTATCGCTTGCTCGCGCGCCGCTCTCCCACCAGTTGCGTGCGGCTTGGAAATCTTG
>JBCBGD010000042.1:0-2090 GCA_038527085.1 Pseudomonadota bacterium
TCGCTCAACAGGCTCACCAGGGTTGAAAAGCGAGCATCATTGGCCGCGATTGTGACGATTGACTGCTCGGTCGTCTCAACGTCCGCGCTTACAGTCCTCTTGTCTTCTTCGCCCATGTCATCGGTCGCATAATTGACCCCGTATGACTTCGTGTCGGTATTTTTCTGCTCTGGCATGTATGTCGGCGTCACCTCGTCGGCGTCCTCTACGCCGGTCTGGTTTTCGACATACGTGTCATATCGCTCCTCACCACCGTCGCGCACTTGCGTCAGCGACCATGAATTGGCATCGGCGGTTGTGTCCACCTGCTCGTCGACCTGCTCAATCTCCACGCCATAGGGTGCATCAGAATCTACATTTACGCGGACCTCGGCGGTCTCGACGTTGTCCTTCATTTCGCCTTGGCTGTGGCCATCGGCATAGGCTGCACCGGTCAAAATGGCTGCAGCGGCAGTACTCGAAATAAGCGTCTTCAAATTAAACATAATAACTCCTTTCATTTTCAGGATCGTCTCGATCCCACGCTTAATCAGCGTATGGGCCCTCCGCATCGTTCCATCGAAAATGTGACAATAAATCAGGGCGTAAACCTGGAACCCTAAGCCGGTTTGGACGTTAAGGCGCCGCTTCTGACTACAGACGTTCGCAGCCCGTCGTCTTTGCTCGCTGTTTACCCTCACTGTGCTTGTCTGCCTGCAAAGAAACCGCATGTGCGCCAGTGAGGCTGTGATGAGTGATACAACGATCCACATGGACGCGCCCCGGCGCGCCGTGAGTGACCCGGCCTGGCGGATCGTGACGGGCACGGTGCTGTTTGGCCTTGGCGTTTTCATTTGCGGCAGCGTGGCGTCCTATGCACCGTCCGATCCGAGCTGGAACTCGGCGACGGGCACGGACCCGCTCAATCTTTTCGGAGAGGCAGGTGCAGGATTTGCCGACCTCGCGCGCCAGACCCTTGGCTGGTCGAGCTGGGTCGGCGGCATCTCCCTGATGGTCGGCGGCGCCACCCGCGCGGTCCTGATCGGGCGGCCCCAGCGCCGGCGGTGGCTGATCGGCACGGCCGCCGTGCCCCTGTCGGCAGCCTGCTTTGCGGCCTGGCCCGTGCCTGCGACTTGGCCCCTGGCCGCAGGGCTCGGCGGTGTGGTTGGCGATGCGCTCTTCAGTCTGGCTGTGATGCCTTTCAAGGCGCTCCTGCTGCCCGCGCCGGATATGCTGTGCGGTCTGTTCATGGGCGCGCTGGCCCTGTTTTGCGGGCTGACGGCGCTTGGCTTCGGGCGCCGGGACGCAAGTGCTCTGAAACGCGCCGCTGCAAGCTCAAGCCTCGACGCAGCCCGCAAAGCCAGCGGCGCCAGCCGCGCTGCCTCTCGCGGATTGCGCGGGGCCTACCAGCGCTGGAAGGCCCGCCGGGCCGAACGCGGTCTCGCAGACCGGGACTACACACCCTACGACGCCGACGAATCGCGCTCACGCTTTCTCATGCCGGACCTTGGCGATGAGGATGATGCTGTCGAGCCTCAAGCGACAGACGAGGATGACGAGGCACCGCTACCGGACCTCAAGCCCATGGCCTCTGCGCCCCTGCAGGCGCCCGCCCCAAAGGTTCGCGCCCGGCGCAAGGCCGCCAAGGCCAGCGAGAAACTGCCGCCCATCGACCTCCTGGACGAGCCGCCGGCCGATGCTCGCGACATTGACGAGGAAGCGCTCATCGCTCGCGCATCCCAGCTCGGCGAGGTGCTGAAGGAGTTCGGCGTGCGCGGCCGCATAAAGGAAGTGCGCCCCGGCCCCGTTGTCACCCTGTTCGAGCTGGAGCCCGCGCCGGGTGTGAAATCGGCCCGGGTGATCTCCCTCGCCGATGACATCGCCCGCTCCATGAGCGCCCAGTCCGCGCGAGTCGCCGTGGTGCCCGGCAAGAACGCCATCGGCATCGAATTGCCCAATGAGGCCCGTGAGACTGTCTATTTCCGCACACTGCTGGAAAGCTCTGCCTGGGCGACGTCAAAAGCCAAACTGCCCATGGCGCTTGGCTCGGACATTGGCGGCGCGCCGACCGTGGTGGAGCTCGCAAAGATGCCTCACCTGCTCATCGCCGG
>JBCBGD010000042.1:2190-14496 GCA_038527085.1 Pseudomonadota bacterium
ACGACGGGCTCGGGTAAGTCGGTCGGGGTCAACGCCATGATCCTGTCGCTGATGTACAGGCTGACGCCGGCCCAGTGCCGCTTCATCATGATCGACCCGAAGATGCTGGAACTCTCGATCTATGAGGGCATTCCGCACCTGCTCGCGCCGGTCGTGACCGATCCATCCAAGGCGGTGAACGCCCTGAAATGGACCGTGCGCGAGATGGAAGGGCGCTACGAGCTCATGTCCAAGGCCGGCGTGCGCAACCTGGCTGGCTTTAACGAGAAGGCCGAGAAATACCGCACCCGCGGCGAGCCGATGACCCGCAAGGTCCAGACCGGTTTTGATGACAATGGCAAGCCGATCCACGAGACCGAGCACCTGCCGACCGACCACATCCCCAACATTGTCGTCGTGATCGACGAGATGGCTGACCTGATGATGGTGGCGGGCAAGGAGATCGAGGGTTGCGTCCAGCGCCTGGCGCAGATGGCGCGTGCTGCGGGCATCCACCTGATCACCGCCACCCAGCGCCCGTCGGTGGACGTCATCACCGGCACGATCAAGGCCAACTTTCCGACGCGCATCTCCTACATGGTAACCACCAAGATCGACAGCCGCACCATCCTGGGTGAACAGGGCGCCGAACAACTCCTTGGAATGGGCGACCTGCTCTACCAGGCCGCAGGCAAGAAGCCCAAGCGTCTGCACGGGCCGTTCGTGTCAGACGAAGAGGTCGAAACCATCGTGGAGTGGCTGCGCGAGCAGGGCGAGCCAAACTACGTCACCGAGATCCTGGAAGAGCCCGAGGACACCTCACCCGTCATGGACGCGATCATGGGCACGTCATCCGGGGACGAGGCCGAAGACCTTTATGCCCAGGCCATGGCCATCGTCATCCGCGACAACCGCGCCTCGACCTCTTACATCCAGCGCCGCCTGAAGGTCGGCTACAACAAGGCCGCCACGCTGATCGAGCGCCTGGAAGAAGAAGGCGTCATCTCCGGCCCTAACCACGCCGGCAAACGCGAAGTGCTGGCCAAGGGCGACCCATCGGCGGAGTAAGGGTGGTCAATGGAGCCACAGATATTGGCAAAGCTTGCCAATATCTGTCATTATCGCGGCGACGGAGGTTCCCATGGCCACGATGAATGTATCTCTTCCAGACGCGATGAAAGACTGGGTCGAAACCCAGGTTCAAGGCGGTCGCTATGCCAATGCCAGCGACTATGTCAGGGATTTGATCCGCAAGGACCAGGAAAAATGGTCGAAAATCGCCCATTGGCAGAAGCTGATCGACGAGGCGATGGCCGACCCACGCCCGCCCCTAACACTCGAGGAGGCATTTGAGGGTCTTCTTGGCGACGAGGGCGAAACCGCTGCATGAAGCTGCTTCTAGAGGCGATTGCACGCGATGATCTACGCGCCATCAGCGATCAGGGGGAGCAGCTTTTCGGAAAACTGCAATCAATAAGGTACAGTCAAGAACTCTTGAACGTGATCTCGAAGTTGGCGGTCAATCCGCTCATTTATCGCGAGCGCAATGAATTTACCCCGCCCATCAGGGTTTGCCCGCACAAGGCGCACGTAATCCTTTATCGAATCCAGGACGACACCGTGATCATCCTGCGGGTTCGCCATGGGCGCGAAGATTGGCAACAGGCGTGAACCGGGGGCGGTTATCAACTCGCAGCGCCCGCCGCGCTGTTGCCGCAATCGGCGGTGATAGAGCGCGAAGCTGCGAGGACTACCCATGAAACGCTCAATCTTGTTCACCTTCCTGCTGGCGTGTTCGCCCGCCATCGCCGCCGCTGACACGATCACCCTCCCGCCAGGTCTTTGGTCCTATCAGGGCACCGCGCAGATGGGCCTCGCGCGGCTCGATGATGCCGGCACCGAATGCATGCGGCCCGGTCAGTCGACCTATGACCTGAACAAGGTGGCCGCCTCGATTGCGCCGGGGTGCGCGCTGACGGGCGCGACCTCGCTCGGCAATGGCGTGGCGTTTTCCGTCATGTGCACGGGCAGCGTGAAGGGCGAACTCGATGGCACGTTCCAGTTCACGGACACCTCTGCGTCACTGACAGCAAAAGGCTGGACTGGGGATCCAGGCGCGCCTGTGGACCTGTCCGTCGCCGCCAGTGCAGACCGCGTTTCCGACACCTGCTCTTGATTCCGGGCGAGGCCTTCCTTGCAGCGCTGAAACAGCTGTCGAGCGGTTATTCCGTGGGCATATATGACGATCAGACATGGGGCGTCACAGTGGAGCGCAGCGCCGATGGGCGGCGCGTGAAGCTCTACGGCGAACAGCTCGGCGGCGCCGACCATGTCAGCTTCAATCTCTATTTCGCCGGCGGCAATCCGCGCCTAAAGCCCTGCGAAATGCCCGCCGAGAAGGTCGAGGCCTTCGTCCTCGGCTATGTGCCGAACGCAGGCGGCGACAACCAGTAGAGCGCGGCCATCGCCAGGCTGGCGAGCGCGGCCAGCGCAAGCAGCGCCCTCAGCCACAGCTCAGGGAACCGGCGCCATAACAGGGCCACGCCGACCAACACGACGACGCTTTCGACCAGGATGCCCCAGCGGCCGTTCGCGCCCGGATCCCAATAGGACACGGGCGACACAAGGCGCCAGTCTGACAGCGGCCAGAAGTGGCGGTGCGCATCGTCCCCGTGCAGCGGAAGATCAAGCAACACATGGATCGCCATGGCCAGCCCCAGCGCCATCAGCCAGAGGCGGTTGAAGGCAAAGCCAGCGAGCACTACTAGCAGGGCGATGGGCGCTGAATTGAAAACCGCCCCCACCGATTGCCAGGGTTCGCGCCAATAGGCCTCGTTCCAGATCACATCGCCGGGCAGGCCCTGCACCCCGCCAGCCCAGGCGAAGAACACAAAGATCCAGAGGTCGGGGAGGGCCGCGCCCGCCACCACCCACGCATTGCGCTTTGTCTCTCCGGTTCGGGCAAGCAGCGCACTGGCGGCGATGAGGTGGGCAGGCGTGTTCATGGGCGGGCGTAGTTGGAAAAACGTTGGCGGATCTTGGCCAGCTTCGGATCGATATAGGTGGTGCAGAAGGGCCGGTCAGGGCGCGTGGCGTAGTAGTTCTGAAACCGCGGGTCGGAGGGTTTGAAACCTCGCAAGGGCAGAACCTGCGTGACCAGCGGCGCATCAAACGATCCCGCCTCGTCTTTCAGAGCTGCGTGCGCCGTACTCGCCTGGTTTTCGTCAAAGACATAGATCGCGCTGCGATACTTGCCGCGCAGCTTGTGCGGGGAGGTGGAGGCATGGGTGCGCAAGTGGACCGCGATCAAGATGTCGAGGCCGATGTCCGCCGGATCGAAATGCGCGATCACCGCTTCCGACCAGGTCTCAAAAGGCGGGTCGGACCGGCAAAAGCCCTGGTCAACCTGTGTCACGCCGCGCAGTGCCTGGAACACGGCCTCGGTGCACCAGTGGCAGCCGCCACCGAAGCCAATCCGGGTGAGCGCGTCGTCAGCCGCCAAGGCCGAAGAAGTTCGGCATCTGGCCATAGGCTGCCCAGGGCATGCCGACGGCGAGGGCGATGGAGATCAACAGGCCGATAAAGGCGCGGAAGGCATCGGTGCCGACATCGAAGGCCGCCGCGCCGCGGGTGCGCAGGTCGGTCACGAAGCTGATGGCAAGCTCGCGGCCAGCAAGAAGGCCCAGGAACACCCACGTCGTGCTCATCGGCACATCGTTCAGCTCCTTGAAGTAGAACAGCACGATGGCGTAAATCAGGTCGACAATGGTGGCCGCGCGCACGTCGATCGTGTTGGTCTTGCTGGTCACGATCTTCTGGATTTCACCGCCCCGCGTGGCGAACACATAGGCCATCATGGCGGCCATGATGATCGCCCCGAAGATGATGAGCCCCGGCTGGAAAACCATCATTTCCACGCTGCCATCGGCCGCCAGCACAGGCTCGCGCGGCAGGAAAACGAAGATGTTGGCAAAGTCCTGGAGCAGCCAGGTCCACCACAGAAAACCCGTGGTCAGCCACTGGAACACGCTCCAGAGGGGGTGGCGGTGCTCGTCATGGTCTGTGCGCCCGACCCAGGTTTCCCAAAGCCGCGAAATCAGCAGCCAGATCAGCGCGCCTGCTCCGAATGCCACCAGGTAGCCCGTCAGAGACTTGATCAGCATGCTTTCCATCACGCCTTCGGTCTCGCGCCCGCCCGTCAGCGCAAACACGGTCAGCACAAGGAAGGTGGTCGACACCGGGATGCCGAAGCGCGTCAGGAACAAGAGCACGATGGGGGGCAGGGCGTGGTACCACTTGATCCCGCCTTCGGGATAAGGAATCCCGTTCAGCTTGCCGTCAGCAATGTCTCCGCCGCCGGCGTAGACCTGGAAGACCAGCGCGCTGACCATGATGCCAGCGGCAAACAGCCAGAGCAGCCACCAGGGGCGGTGTGAGTTTGAGGCCAGGAACGTTCCCAGCGTCTGGATCGAGTCGTTGGCGATGACGGCATAGGCCGCAAACAGGAAGCCGACGATGGCGAAAAGCTCGTAGCCGCCAATCTCCATGACCGGCCCCCTTCAAACACTGCGGCAGCCCGCCGGGCCACCGATCCTCATACCCGTCCTCGCTAGCAACTGGAGCCGCGCTTGGCGAGAGGTAAGGCTGCAACACTTTTCGCTGTCTCCACAGCGCCCTATGGTCGCCAAATGTCGAAAATCGGCGAACATCTCGAGCGTGCATGGCCCTGCGAAGCGAAGGGACGCTGATGCGCATCCTCGTGGTTGGAGCCGGGCGCACCCTTGGCGCGCGCATCGCTCTGGGCCTGGCCGGGCAGGGCCATGACGTCGTTGCGACACGGCGCTCTAGCAGGGACTGGGATGCTGAGCTCAGCGCCGCTGGGTGCCAGCTGGAGACGCTGGACCTGGTGGACCTCGACGCGCTTCGAGGCCTTGCCGAGGGCGCAGATCGCGCCGTGATCACACCCATCCTCACCGTTTCAGCATCCGCGATCGCGGCATTGGCCGCGGCTGGCATCGGCCGGGGCGTCACGTTCTCCTCACACAATGTGACGGTGGTGGGAGATGACCCGGTCTATGACGCGCTCAGGCGAGCTGAGGCCGAGGTCTCGGCGGCCGCGCCCGGCTGGACCATCCTGCGACCGACCATGATCTATGGCGGCGGCGACCAGAACCTGTCGAAACTGATGGGCTGGCTGGCGAAGTCCCCAATTGCCCCGTTTCCAGGTTCGGGCAAGGCGCTGCAACACCCCATCCATGTCGAGGACCTGGCCGAGATCGCGGCAAGTCTTGCCTTAAGCGATACGTCGCCCATGGGTCCTGTGTCCGTGGGCGGGCCTGACACAGTCAGCTATCGAGCACTGGTCGACCTGGCAAAATCCGCCATCGGCAGCCGGGCGCTGGTGATCGGCTGCCCGGTCCCGATCCTCTCTGCCTTAGCGCGCCTCGCCCGGCTCGTGGGCGTGGACCTCGCCTCGCCAAGCCAGCTCGCCAGGATCGACAAGGACAAGCACGTTTCTGGTGACACCCCGCTCCCTGAGGGCGTGGCGCCACAAATCGATCTCCGAACGGGCCTCGCCAAGCTCGCCAGCGAACTCGGCCTCACTCCACCAGATCACTAAGCGGCTGGCGCGCGGCCTTGCGCGTGGCAAAACGGCTCTCAAACGCCACCAGCATGCAGGCTGCGATGATCACCGCCGCGCCCAGATAAAGCTGCCAACCTGGAACCTCGCCAAACACGATCCAGCCGAACAGGGCGCTCCAGATCAGCGCGGTGTATTCGAGCGGCGCCAGGCGCTGGGCCGGCGCGCGTCCATAGGCGATCGTGAACATCCACCAGATGCCGAGCCCGAAAAAGCCGAGCGCGGCCAGCACGGGGAACTGCCCCAACGTCGGCGCATGGCCCACTGCGAACAGGACTGGCAAGCCGATGATCGCGGGCAGCACATTCGCGAGCATCACGATGGTCAGCGTGTCTTCCTTCTGCGCCCGCATGCGCAGCAGCACCACCGACGTCGCATAGGTGACCGCAGACAGCAGCACCGCCGCCGCGCCCAGCGCCCTGTTGCCATCCACGGGCCCGCTCTCGGCATTGCCGGACAGGGTGATTGCCGCGCCCGCAAAACCGATAAAAGCCGCCGCCACGCTCACAGGCCCGAATTTCTCGCCCAGCAGAACCCGCGCAATCGGCGCGATCATCAGCGCCGCGGTAAATCCCATGACCGTCGCTTCAGCCAGGCCCAGTTGCGTCAACGCATAGAAGAAGCTCATCGCCGCCGTCAGGTGGATCGCGCCGCGCATGGTGTGGAACCGCCAGGCTTCCAGGGGCGGCCAGGCCCTGCGCATCGCGAAAAAGATGCCGAGCGCATAGATGCCGCCGAAAATGAAGCGCCAGACTGTCAGCACGAACACATTGATGTCGGCGGCCAGGTACTTCACCAGCACATCGATCATGCAGCCCGAAAACACGCCGATGGCTGCGATCAGCAGCGGAGAGGTTTGGCGCAAGGAGGCGGAGGCCGTGTCCATGCCCCCGCTTCGATTGCTATTGGGCCCGCGTCAAGCGCCGCTTTCGTCTTGACCAGACTCTCTGCTTTATTTTTTCCCGTTCCCGTGGCTGTGCTGCGGCCATCACAAAATATGTCGGTTTGCCCTGATGCTGTGAATTGAGCGCCATCAAAGAGCCGTTTACCTGTGCTGCGATTGCGAAATGGCGCAGCGGGGGCTGTGCGCGCTGTGACAGATCCGGCCCCGGGAGTGAGCGTAGATGTGTGGAATTGTTGGTATCGCAGGCAACAAGCCTGTTGCGGAGCGTTTGATCCGTGGGATTTCGCGGCTGGAGTATCGCGGTTATGACAGCGCAGGAATTGCCGTGCACACAGGCGATGCGATCGAACGGCGTCGCGCTATCGGAAAGATCTCCGCCCTGCGCGAGGTGGTGAGCGCTGACCCCGTGGACGGGCATCTCGGCATTGCCCACACCCGGTGGGCCACCCACGGCGCGCCAAGCAAGGCCAATGCGCACCCCCACGGGTCCACCGACGTGACCATTGTTCACAATGGGATCATTGAGAATTTCCAGGAGCTGCGCGTGGAGCTTCAGGCGAATGGATATGTGTTTGAGTCCGAGACCGACAGCGAGGTCATCGCGCACCTCATCGATTTTGAATTGTCGCGGGGCAGTGCGCCGCGCGATGTCCTTCGCAAAGTGTTGCCTGAGCTTTCAGGTGCGTTTGCCATCGCCGCCATCTTCCACGGCGACGACGGGGTCATGGTGGGCGCGCGCAAGGGCTCGCCGCTTGTGCTTGGCTATGGCGAGGGCGAGATGTTCCTCGGCTCGGACGCTATTGCCCTGGCGCCGTTCACGCGCCAGCTGAGCTATCTTGAAGAAGGCGACTGGGTCGTTGTCACACCGACCAGCGGGGAGATTTTTACCGAGGCTGGCGCACCTGTCGAGCGACCCATCGTGAAGAGCGCGGCCAGCGCCGCCATGGCCGAGAAGGGCGAGTATGCCCACTTCATGCACAAGGAAATCCACGAGCAGGCCGAGAGCATCTCGCGCTCCCTGGCGCCCTATCTCGACGCCGGATCGGCCAGCCTGAAAGACATCGGCGCCTATGAGGCACTGTTTGCGGGCGCGGACCGCGCCGTCGCGATCGGCTGCGGCACGGCCTATTACGCCGCCGCCACAGCGAAATACTGGTTCGAGCAGGTCGCACGCCTGCCGTTTGAGACCGACATCGCCTCTGAATACCGCTACCGCGACCCGGTGCTGCCGGCCTCTGGCCCGGCCCTGTTTGTCAGCCAGTCCGGCGAGACCGCCGACACGCTGGCGGCCCTGCGCCACTGCGCCGAGGGCGGCGTGCCCACGCTCGGCGTCGTGAATGTGCCCGAAAGCTCGATCGCGCGGGAGGTGACCGCCATGGCGCCGACCGCGGCGGGCCCAGAAATCGGCGTGGCTTCGACTAAGGCGTTCACAGCGCAGCTCGTCGTTCTGGCTGCCCTCTCCATCGCGGCCGGCAAGGCGCGCGGCACCCTGGGCGAGGGCGATGTCGAGGCCCATGTGAAGGACCTGCTCGCCCTGCCGCGCCTGATCACCGAGGGCTTTGCCCAGGAAGGCGATGCCAAGGCGATCGCCCCGCACCTGGTGGGCGCGAAACAGATCTTCTATCTCGGCCGCGGGCCGTTCTTCCCGATCGCCCTGGAAGGCGCGCTGAAGCTGAAGGAAATCAGCTACATCCCGACAGAGGGCTTTGCCGCAGGCGAGCTCAAGCACGGACCGATCGCCCTGATCGAGGAGGGCACGCCGGTCCTGGTGGTGGCGCCAAATGACCGGCTGATGGAGAAGACCGTCTCCAACATCCAGGAGGTGCGCGCGCGCGGGGCCGACGTGACGCTGATCACCGATGCGGCGGGCGCGGACATCGGCGCCAGCGCGGCCCAGCGCACCCTGGTCATGCCCACGGGCGGGCTCCTGTCGGCACCGGTCATCATGACCCTGGCGGTGCAGATGATCGCCTACCACACCGCGGTCGCCTGCGGCACCGACGTCGACCAACCCCGAAACCTCGCCAAATCCGTCACCGTCGAGTAGGGCTGGGGGAAACCTCACCGGAGGCGCCCCTTGCGCACCCTCATCGTCGTTCCCGCCCGCTACGGCTCGACCCGTTTTCCTGGCAAACCGCTGCACAAGATTGCGGGCCACACTTTGCTGGAGCGGGTCTATCGCATCGCCGAGGCGGTTGCGGCGGGGAGTGCTGACATCACCGCCGTGGTGGCCACCGATGACGCGCGGATCCTCGCCCATTGCGAAGAGATCGGCGCGCCGGGCGTGATGACCGATCCCGAGCTTCCGTCGGGCACAGACCGCGCCCTCGCTGCCGCGCGCCTGCAGGGCGCAGCGCCGGACTTCGTGGTCAACCTGCAAGGCGATGCGCCCTTCACACCGCCCGAGCAGATCCGCGCGCTCATCACCGCTGCAAGCGAGACAGGCGCCCCCGTGGTGACGCCCGTCGTGCGCCTCAGCTGGGACGCCCTCGACACGGTCCGCACCCAGAAACAGACCCAGCCCTTCAGCGGCACAAGCTGCGTGCTCGGGAAAGATGGCAAGGCGTTCTGGTTCTCGAAAAATATCCTGCCCGCCATCCGCAAGGAAGACGCCCTGCGCGCGGCAGGCCCACTCTCGCCGGTCTACCGACACATCGGGCTCTATGGCTACACGCTCGCCGCGCTGGAGATGTTCACCTCCGCCCCGGTCGGCTATTATGAGTCCCTGGAAGGGCTGGAGCAGTTGCGCTTCCTGGAAAACGGTGTGGCGATCCAGACCATCGAGGTGGCGCCGACAAGCCGCTCCATGTGGGGCGTCGACACGCGCGAGGACGCGGCCTACGCCGAAACCCTGATCGCCGAACATGGCGACCCGCTGGAGACGCTCTGAGACCCATGCAGACCCTCTACATCGTCCGCCACGGAAACACGTTCGACACAGGCGACACTGTCCTGCGCGTGGGTGGGCGCACGGACCTGCCACTGTCGACCTCAGGCGAAATGCAGGCCACTGCGCTCGGCATCCACTTCGCGGTGCAGGAAGTGCGCCCCGTGCGCATCCTCGTTGGCCCTTTGAAGCGCACGCGCCAGACGGCTGAGGCCATCATCGCCTCCATCGGCGGGCCAGAGCCGGAGATCGACAACCGCCTGCGCGAAATCGATTACGGCCCAGACGAAGGCAAGCCCGAAGACGAGGTCGTCGCCCGCATCGGAAAAGACGCCCTGGCCGCCTGGGAGCGCGAGGCCCGCGTGCCGGACGGCTGGAAGGTGAAGCCCGCCGCGCTCGAGACGGCCTGGAAGGACATAATCGCCGACATGGCGGCCCATGATGGCGACGTGATGGCGGTCACCAGCAACGGCATCGCCCGCTTTGCCCTCAGCGCGATCGGCGCGCCCTCGCCGGAATCGCTCAAGCTTTCCACAGGCGCCTATGGCGTGATCACGGTCCGGGGGTTTGACCTCGAACTCGTGGCGTGGAACGTGCGCCCGCAAGACCACGCCTATTGACCGCGAGAAACGCCCCATGCCCGCCACGCTCACCCTGACATCCCATCCCGTCTCCATCGGCGCAGGCCAGCCGCTCTGCGTCATGGCCGGCCTGAACGTTCTGGAGTCGCGCGATCTGGCCCTGCGTGTTGGCGAAGAGCTGAAGGCGATCTGCGAGGATCTCGGCCTGCCCTATGTCTTCAAGGCGAGCTACGACAAGGCTAACCGCTCATCCATCACCTCCTATCGCGGGCCTGGCCTGGAGGAAGGGCTGGAGATCCTCGCCGCCGTGAAGGCCGCCCATGGCGTGCCCGTCATCACCGACTACCACACCGCCGAGCAGGCCGAGCCCGTGGCCGAGGTGGCCGACATCATCCAGGTGCCCGCCTTCCTCTGCCGCCAGACCGACCTTGTGGTCGCGGGCGCAAAAGCGGTCGAGGCCCGCGGCGGTTTGCTGCATGTGAAAAAGGCCCAGTTCCTCGCGCCCTGGGACTGCAAGAACATCGTTTCCAAGGTCGGCGAGGTGACCACCAACAATCCGACCATCCTGTGTGAGCGCGGCACCAGTTTTGGCTACAACAACCTCACCGTCGACATGCTGGGTATCCCGGCGATGAAGGCGCTCGGCGTGCCCGTCACCATCGACGCGACCCATGCGGTGCAACTGCCCGGCGCAGACCCGCGCACCGCAGGGGGCTCCACGGGCGGGCGGCGCGAGGGCGTGGCGGTGATTGCAGCGGCTGCCGTCATCAGCGGCGCGGACGGGGTCTTCCTCGAATTCCATCCAGAGCCCGACCAGGCCCTTTGCGACGGACCGAGCTGCCTGCCCATGAGCGCGGCGCGGCCCCTGCTGGAGCGTTGCAAGCGCCTGCACGAAATCGCCGCAGAGGGTGAAATCCCGGTTTAGGCGGCAGGAGGGGCTTTCCCATGAGACATCTGATACTCGCTGCTCTGCTGTTCGCGCTTGGCGCGGGCGGATGCACATCGAACGATCCCCGCCAGGAAGCCGAATTGAGCCGCGCTCCGGTGGATGCGGCGATCGACAGCGCGGTCACGACTGGCGCCTTTCCGTTCCTCTATGTGCGCGTCGAAGACCTCGAAGGCCGCCTCGTCTACGAGCACAGCGCCCTCAATCCTGAGTTCACACAGCGCCCGCCGACCGGGGACAGCTGGATGCGTCTCTGGTCGATGAGCAAAAGCGTCACCATCGCGACGATCCTCGATCTGGAAGAGGACGGACTCCTCAGCCGCACCGATGCCGTGACGGATTACATTCCCGAATTCGCCGATCTCAAGGTGCTCAGCGAAGATGCCGTCAGCGGAGCTTGCGATAACGCGCTCGCGCCACCGGCCCGCGCGATCACGATCGAAGACCTGCTGAACCACAATGATGGCTTCTACTATCCCTTCACCGGGTATACGTGCCTCGACGCGGCGATGAACCAGGCGCGCCTGCCCGAAGCGGCCTCCTCCGATGAGCTCATCAACCGAATTGCAGAATTGCCCCTGCATCCAAGCGGCGTCGGCGCACACCAGTACGGGATCGGCACCACGGTCCTTGGCCTTGTGGCGGAGCGCGCGACGGGACAGCCCTTCGGCGCGATCGTCGAAGAGCGGATCACCGCGCCCCTCGGGATTGCCGACACGCTGCGCTACACCTTGCCTGAAGGCGCTGAGACCTACCCCCGCATCACCGGCGAAGACGGCACACTACGGCCCGCAGGCGAAGGCGACCTCGATATTTTTGGCGGACCCGTCCCGCAATATCAGCCGGACACGCCGATCTTCCTGGGCGGTGAAGGCATGGTCGGCACGACGCGCGGGTTTGCCAGCTTCCTGCGGCTCATGGGCAGCCATGGCGCGCTCGAGGGAACCCGTATCCTCAATGAGGCTACGGTCCGGGATTGGTATTCGCCCAAGACCCAACTCGACAGCCCCTATGGCAAGAATGGCTTCAACATCTGGGTGACCAGCGGAAAGTTCGACGGATTGCCCGATCAGAAACCGGGATTGCTGGTCGGCGGGGGCTATGAAGGCACGGCCTTCTGGATCGATGTCGACGCTGGCTATGTGGGCCTGGTCATGTCCCAGGTGCACATGCCAGCCTTGGATGGCGTCGACGAGGTGTCGCGCATTCGCGGCCTCATCTACGAGCATATCCTCGAGCCGGGCGTGTCCTATGAGCAAGCCAGCCAGTGATGTGCACGGTGCGATAAACGCGCAATCCGACATAGATTTGGATGTTGGAGAGACGTGACTTTATCCGACGGCGCTTTGCGCCATGCCAAGCTTCTGG
>JBCBGD010000043.1:0-14434 GCA_038527085.1 Pseudomonadota bacterium
CAGGTGTGCATAGGCGGTCTTGTAGCCATTGGCGTGGCGCAAGCGGACATAGTGGCCATACCCGCCATAGCGTGAGGCGCGCTCGACGGTGCCATGGCCTGCGGCATAGACCGGCGTGCCCGTGGGCGCGGCGAAGTCCGTGCCCTTGTGCAGGCGGGTATAGCCGGAAATCGGGTGGCGGCGATTGCCGAAATGAGAAGAAAGACGCGCGCCATTGATGGGGGTTTTCATCAGGAATTTGGTCGCTGAATCCCCGTTCGCGTCGAAATAGTCGCTGACTTCATCATCGCTGGGCACGTGGAAATAGAAGTCGCGGTCCAGCGCGCGGCCATCCAATGAGGCGAAGATCACCTCGCCGAGGCGCACGGGCCGGCCGCGCTCGTCGACCAGGCTTTCATAGACGATCTCGAAGCGGTCGCCGGGATGGATCTCGCGCTGGAAATCCACATCGTAGGCAAAGATCTTGGCGAAATCGACGACCTGTTGGTCGCCCGCGCCTTGGTCCAGGGCGGCCACATAGAGGCTGGTGGTCACCTCGCCCGCCACGCGCAGGGGCTGGGGCGTCAGGCGCGCCTCGAGCTTGGTGGCTTCAAAATCTCCGGCTGCATTCGTGGCGGTGAGGACGGAATGATCGCTCTCGCTGCGCAGGCTGACGCCCAGAAGACGCGAGGCATCGGCCTCTTTCACAAAGGTGAGCTCGGCAGACAGGCCAGGGCGGACGCGGCGCGCGTCAATGTACTCGGCCTCGAAGACGGGGCTCAGGGCGCGGTGGGCCTCGGCGGGCGACGCGCCAAGCGCGATCAGCAGGTCAGACAGTGTGTCGCCGCGGCCTAGCGTGCCTTGCACGGTTTCGAAATGGGCAAGGTCGTGGGTGAAATCGGCATGGGCCAGGCGCGTGATGGCAGCAGTGTCAGGTTTTGTGGTGGTGAATTCAGCTGTCGGTGCGGTCTCCGCCTCTGGCTCAAACGCCTGAAGGGCAATGGCGGCGGTGACCGCCACGCCAAGACATACCGATGCAGCAATGGCCGCGATCTGGAACCTTTTTTGGGCGGAAGAGGGCAACTCTTGCATGGAAGGTCCTCGTGGATACTCTACTGGGGCCTTGCGGCAGGCGATGTACCAACCCCGGAACTTTCAGCCTCAGCCCTTAAATTTCCCCAAAGCCATGGCAATTTCAATGTAATACCACCGCAATTTTGCATCTAAAGAAAGCTCCGATCCGTTTGTCCCAACCTGATGCTCCTTCTCGACGCCGCGGATTCTGGCGCTGGGTCGTGCTCGCCCTTGTTGTTTTTGCAGGGCTGGCGGGCGGACTGGCGTGGGTGTTTCGCGTGCCGATCGCGGACGTTTTGGTGCAGAGAGCGTGCCAGGATCGCGGCCTGTCGTGCCAGTTCGAGATTGAGACGCTTGGGACAGAGCAGGTGGTCTTTTCCGGGCTGTCGGTGCGCGCAAGGCCCGGCACGGCGCCCCTCGCTGCAGATCGGCTGGAAGTTGATCTGGTCTGGACGGGATGGCGCCCTGGCGTGGCGGCGGTCCGGGCCGATGGCGCTGAAATCGCCGCGCGTTTCGACGGGTCACGCCTGGAGTTTGGCGGCCTTGAGGACGCGCTCGGTGGCGGCGCGGGCGGGGCAAGCGCGTTGCCGCAAGTCACGGCAGAGGGCGGAACGCTCAACCTGTTGACGCCGGCGGGCACGGTCTCTGGCAGCTTCGATATCCAGGTCAACAGCCGCTCGGACGCGAGGCTGCGCGCAACTCTTTCGCCGACGCAGCTATCGACGGCCGAGGCCGATTTCGACCTGAATGAAACCGAGCTCGACCTCACGCTGCAGGGCGGGCGGATTGCTGGCGTGGCGGACATCCATCTCGTCTCGGGCACGTTTGACGGCTTTCGCGCCGAGGAGGTGGTCCTGCGCGCAGAGATCGCGCCGGATGGGCAGCGCAATGGCGACGCGCTGGTCTACAGGCTGGCGGCGCAGTCCTTGTCGTCTGGCCAGATCGACCTGCAGGCGGCCACATCGAACGGCACGCTGCTTCTGGAGCCTGGAACATTGACGCGCGATGATCCTCTGGGTGGCCTCAGCCTCGTGTCGGGCACGCTGGAGGCCGACCGGCTGCGCGCGCCAGGCCTTTCAGCTGACGGTCTCGAGGTGGATCTTGATCTCGCGCGGTCCGGGTCGGGCGACGTTGAGGGGCCAATCGCGGTGCAGGCGCGCGCGGCGCGTTTGGACGGCGTCGCAGACACAGGCGAGATGGCGCTGAGCGGCAGGCTTGGCTATGGCGAGACGCGCGCAAGCTTTGACGGTCAAGTCACCGCGGCTGGCATTGGCCTCGACGCGGCGCAGATCGCGCGCCTGGACACGGTCTTCGAGTGGCCGGGCACGTTCGCGGGCCATGGCGAGGCGCTGAGAGAGGCTCTGTCGCGGGCGCTCGGCGATTTCGAAACCGGGGCGAGGCTCCGCGCCAGCCGGCGTAGCGACGGCGCGCTGGACATCGTCGTCAGCGGGCCGGTCCGCGTGTCGGCGGCGACAGGGCTGACCCTTGCGGTGCAGCCCTTCGGAGAAGGGGCGTGGTTGGAGCTGGGCGAAGGGGGCGCCTCCCTGCGCGGCTCGGTGGCCCTGTCCGGCGGTGGCGCGCCGGACCTCACCGCACAAGTCAATGAGATGAGCCTTTCGGGCGGCACCGTGTCGGTGCGGCTCGGCGAGAGTGATTTGAGTGACTGGCGCGAGGGCGTGGTGGCGATCGGTGCGGGGCTCACCCGGCTGGAGGTTTCGCGCGGGCCGGACCGCCTCGCCGTGTCGGGCCAGGGGGATGTGCGCTTTGACGGCCCGATGGCGGGCGTGACCTACCGCGATCTCAGCCTGTTTGGCGCGGTGGACGCGGTGCGCGGGGGTGAGGGCTGGCGCGCCCAGCTTGGCGGCGGACGTTGCCTCTCTCTGGCGTTTCAGTCGCTCGCCATTCAGGCGGTGAGGCTGGGCGGCGTGACCACATCGCTGTGCCCCGAGGACGGGCGCATCGTGCGCCAATCAGGTGATGGTTCGTCGGGAACCTTGCAGCTGGACGCGATTTCGGCGCCGGTCTCGATTGGCTCGTCGCAAGGCCAGCTCTCACTGCCCGAGAGCAAGCTGGACTGGTCGCTCGGGCGCGGCGTGCGGGCCGAGCTTCTGCTCGATCGCATGGCGCTGGACCTGCAGACCGGGCCGCGCGAGCTGGGCCTTGTGTCCGGTGACAGCCGCGTGGCGATCGAGACCGGCAGCGGCAGTGGCGCGCAAGTGACAGGCCGCCTGCGCGACGTGGATTTCGACGGCTCCCTGATCCCTGCCAATGCCAGCGCCGACCGGTTCGATTTCCGTTTTTCCAGCGGGCAGGGTGGGCTTGCAGGGAGCGCGGACATTGCTGGTGTACGCGTGACCGATGTCCGCGATGACCCGCTTTACCAGCCGGTGATCGCCGATTTGAGCGCACAGTTGCTGGGCGGCGAGGTGCGCCTGATCGGGCCTGTCAGGCTCGAAGCGTCCGGGCGCGAGGTGGGCGATGCCGACATCCGCGTGGCGTTTCCGTCTGTGGACGGGATGATCACGATCACGGGCCGTGACCTTCAGTTTCGCCCGGGCGGCCTGCAGCCGACGGATCTGTCTGAGCGCCTGCGCGGGCTCTTCACAGACACCCGCGGACAGCTCGAGGCCGAGGCGCGGATCGCGATTTCGCGCGGCAATCTCAGCGGCACAGGCGATCTCACCGTGCGCGACCTGAGCTTCCAGACCATCGCACTGGGGCGCGTTCGAGGCGTGAATGGGGGTGTGTTTTTCTCAGATCTCTTGAAGCTGCAGAGCCCGCCGCGGCAGTCCATCACGATCGCCGAGATCGATCCCGGCATTGCCCTGGAGGACGGCCAGGTCGCCTTCCAGATGACCGGCAACGGGTCTGCTGCGCTGGAGCGGGCCGTCTGGCCATTTGCGGGCGGCGCCCTGTCGGTCGAGCCCACGCGCTGGGAGATCGGTGCGCCGCGCCGCCGCCTTACCGTGCGGGCCGACAGGATTGGCCTTGCAGAGCTCACCGACCTGCTGCAACTGCCGGGCTTTAATGCCGAAGGCACCGTCTCGGGTCGCTTTCCGATCGTGTTTCAGGCGGGCGAGGTGCTGATCGACAATGCCAGGCTGCTGGCGACCGATGAGGGCGGCGTCCTGCGCTACACGGGCGATATCGGCCAGCGCGCAGGCGAGGCCAATGAAAGCGTGAAAACCGCGTTTCAGGCCCTGGAAAACTTCGAATTCACCGTGCTTGAGCTTGGGGCGAATGGCGACCTGTTGGATGTTGTCATCGTCACCGCGCGGCTCGAAGGGCGCAATCCCGATATGCTTGGCGCCAGCCCGTTCAATTTCAACGTGTCGGTTGAGAGCCAGCTTGGCCAGTTGCTGACCACAGCGCGGCGCCTTTCGGGTCCTGATTGGCTGGCGGAAGTGCGCGCCGAGCGGGAAAATGGCAGCTCGCCATGACATCTGTTCAATTGACGTTCAGCCCCGAAGGAACACATTGAGCCTATGCAGAACCGAACCTATCCGATGGCGCTGGCGGGGGCCTTCGCAGTCCTCGCACTTCCGGCGTGCACCGTCGCCGTGAAAGCGCCTGAAGAGCCGATCACGATCAACCTGAATGTGAAGATCGACCAGGAAGTGCGCGTGAAACTGGACCGGGAAGTGGACGATCTGATCGCCCAGAACCCGGATCTGTTTGGCGGCGACGAGGGGAGCTAGGGTCATGACAGTCTTTCGCTATATCGTCATTCTTGCCGTCTCCGCGCTCGCTGCGCTGTCGGTCACGGCCCTCACCCAAACCGCTGACGCCCAGGGCGCCGAGATCGATGCCGCCAAATCGGCCGGTGTCGTCGGCGAGCGCATCGACGGCTATCTCGGCATCGTTGAAAATGGCGGGGTCGATTCCTCGCTGCGCAGGCGCGTGAACGAGATCAATGCCCGCCGGCGTGCAGCCTATGATGAGGTTGCCAGCAGCGCAGGCGCCACCACGGCGCAGGTTGCGCGCATCACCGGCGAGAAACAGATCGCACGGGTCAGCCCGGGCGAATTCTACATGGACGAGAACGGCCGCTGGGTCCGCAAGGCGCAGTGAAGGCCTCCATCGCCCTCGCCGTCGGCGCCTTTGCTCTTCTCGCCTTCGCTGCGGTCGGATCCTTCATGGCCAGCGGCGTGGGAGAGGGCGGCCTGCCGCGTGCGCTCTGGATCCCGTATGGGCTGGGCGCCGTCCTGACCATTCTCGTAGGTGGCGGACTGTTTGCCCTTAGCTTCCACAGCTCACGCGCGGGATATGACGATATTGATAGGCCAGAGGATGGCCCTGACGGGTGATTTCCCCATGGAATTGACGTAGGCCTGATCGCGAATCTGGTAGAGGATTCGCCATCTGATCCCTGCGCCATGGAGGCCCGAGCCATGATTGATCCTGCCCTTTTGTCCGCCTACATCGCGTCCCGCATTTGCCACGACCTGGTCTCGCCCGTGTCGTCCATCACAAACGCCCTCGACATGCTCGACTCGCCCCATGACGAGGAGATGCGTCAAATGTCCGAGGACCTCCTGAAGGATGGCGCAAAGAGCGCGTCCACGCGCCTGCAGTTCCTGCGCTATGCATTCGGCTCTGTGGGCCTGTCTGATGGTGCCGCCGACATCCACGAAGCCAAGACGATCACAGAGAATTTCGTCGCCTCACACAAGCCCTCCATCACCTGGGACATCGAGACAGAGCACCTGTCGTTTTCCCATGTCAGGCTGATGATGAACCTTGTGATGATCGGCGTGGAAAGCCTGCCGCGCGGCGGTGTCATCCACGTGCGCATCCGCAACGAACAGGCTGGCATGACCATCACGATCACGGCAAAGGGCCTGCGCGCGAAGCTGCGACAGGAGACCGTCGACGCCCTGGCCGGGCGCACGCCGTCCGGCGGCTGGGAGCCGCGCACGATCCAGCCTCTGTTTGCCAGGATGCTGAGCGAAGGGCTCGGCGCGGAGCTGCACGCCAATGAGGCTGGCGAAGAAGAGATCATCGTCATGGCCCAGGGCGTGCGCGCGGAAGGCTAATGCGCTTAAGCAAAGCCTTAACCAACGCCGCCTAGTTTCCATCCGAATTCAATTTCGGGTGGAGCCCCCATGAAAACCTGCCTCATCGTCGATGACAGCCGCGTTGTCCGCAAGGTCGCCAGCCGCATTATCGCGAACCTGGATTTCAGGGTGGTCGAAGCCGTCGATGGCGCCGAAGCGCTGGCGAAATGCCGCGAAGACATGCCCGACGTGATCCTGCTGGACTGGAACATGCCTGTGATGAACGGGCTCGATTTCCTGCGCGCGGTGCGCCGCGAAAGCGGGGGCGAGGCGCCGAAAGTGGTGTTCTGCTCAACCGAGACCGACCGCGACCACATCACCGAGGCGCTTCGTTCGGGCGCAGACGAGTTCGTGATGAAGCCCTTCGACAGCGATATCCTGCGGTCAAAATTTGCCGAGGTCGGCGCCCTCTAAGGCTTTGTTAAGGCGGCCCCGCCCATTGTCCCGGCAACGATTTGCCGGAGAGGCCACCCATGCAGGAAGCCACGTTCAACGCCCTTGCCGATCTGGCGCTGAGCACGACGGGTCAGTTCATTTCCCCTTCCAAGGCGTATCTTGTCGAGACGCGCCTGTCGGCCATTCTGCGCCGGGAGGGCTTTGCCTCCTGTGATGACCTTGTGGCTTGCCTGTCAGCGCGGCCAAACCCTGTGCTTCAGTCCGAAGTGGCCGCGGCGATGCAGACGCGCCAGACCCATTTCTTCCGCGACCGCGACGACCTTGCGCGCCTGGTCAGCGACCTGATCCCGCACAAGCTGAAGCGCTCCAAAGCCGGGCGGCTGAAGATCCTCTGTGCGGGTGTCTCGACGGGTCAGGAGGCTTATTCGCTGGCGATCCTGCTGAGTGAACATGCCCAGGCCCTGCGCGGCGCGCGGATCGACATCACCGCGACGGACATCTGCAAACAATCCCTCACGGCCGCCCGCGCGGGTACCTATGGCCATTTCGACATCCAGAACGGGCTATCCGTCCACCGCCTGCTGAGCCATTTCAGCCAGTTGGAGACCGGCCAGTGGCAGGCGAGCGAGGAGCTGCGCCGCGGGATCGGCTTCCGTCACCACAATCTGCTGGATGAAGAGGCCCCGCTCGGTCATTTTGATGTCATCCTCTGCCGCCATGTTCTGAGCGGCATGAGCAAGTCCATGCGCCAGAAAGCGGCCGAGCTGCTGGCCGACAAGCTGGCGCGCGAAGGCGTGCTCATGCTGGGCAGCGGGGAGTCCCTGACGGGCGTGACGCCTGTGCTTGAGCCCTCGCGCCGTCACCGCGGGGGGTGGATCTTCGTGCCGGAAAGCCAGCGCCAGGTCGCCTGAATTTTTTTCTCCCACAGTGTCGAAATCGGCATCGCTCGCCCGTCTTGGGGGTGAAGCGCGAGGTGATCTCGTGTTTCAATTGCCCAACCCATGCGGGAGATGACACCCATGAAATACATGATCGCGATCCACGAGCACGAAGCCGACATCGCCAAGCAGACCGATCCAGAGGCGGCGCCGGCCTATTGGCAGAGCTGGCAGACCTTCACAGATATCGTTCGCAAGGCTGACCCTGACTTTTCCGGCCAGGCGCTTCAGCCCCCTGCCACGGCCACCACGCTCAGCGCCAAGGGCATTCAGGATGGCCCCTTTGCCGATACCAAGGAGCAGCTTGGCGGCTTCTACCTCATCGATGTGGACAATCTCGACATCGCCCTTCAGATCGCGGGGCAATGCCCGGCGGTAGAGCTTGGCGCGGTCGAGGTCCGCCCCGTTCTTTCAATGGAGGGCTGAGCCGATGAAATTCGCACTTTTCCTCTATGACACAGAGGACTTCCAATCGATGAGCGAGGCCGAGCAGGCCGAGATTGTCGGCCAGTATGGCGCCTACAGTGAGCTGTTGGAGAAGGCCGGCGCTTTCGTGTACGGCGAGCCGCTGGACCATTCGGGCGCGTCGAAAACGTTGCGGCCCTCGGGCACCGTCGAAGACGGGCCCTATGGTGACACCAAGGAGCAGCTTGGCGGCTTCTACATCATCGAGGCCGACAGTCTGGACGCTGCGGTGGCGTGGGCGCGCAAATGCCCGAGCCACGCCCATGGCGGCCATATCGAGGTGCGTCCTGTGCCGAACTACATGGATGAGTGACGTCCCGAATGACGCACACCGCGCCGCTGAGGCAGCGGCTCGCTCGGCCTATGGCAAGCTGGTCGCGGCCCTCACAGCGCGCACAGGCGATCTCGCCGCGGCCGAAGATGCCCTCGCCGACGCCTTCGCAAGCGCCATGGCGACATGGCCGACGCGCGGCGTGCCGTCCTCGCCTGAGGCCTGGCTGCTGACGGCGGCGCGCCGAAAGCTGATCGATGCTGCGCGGCGCCGCCAGACCGCCGAAGCGAGTGCGCCGGATCTGGCTTCTCGACTGGAAAACGCCGCCATGGACACTGTTGATCCTGACATGCCTGACCTACGGCTGGGCCTCCTGTTCCTGTGTGCCCACCCCGCCATCGATGCCAGCGTGCGCACGCCTTTGATGTTGCAGGCCGTGCTGGGACTGGACGCTGCGCGGATTGCATCGGTTTTCCTGGTGAAGCCAGCCACCATGTCAGCGCGCCTTGTCCGCGCGAAAGCGAAGATCAAGGCGGCGGGGATCCCTTTCGGCATTCCGGGGCAAGACGCCTGGCCGGAACGCCTGGATGCCGTCCTTGGCGCTGTTTACGGCGCTTACACGGCAGGTTGGGACGATGCAGGGGCTGGCGACTTTGGCGCGACGTCCCTGGCAAGCGAAGCTGAATGGCTGGCCCGCCTGCTGGTCGATCTGGTGCCCGGAAGCGGCGAGGCGAAGGGTCTCTTGTCTCTGATCCTGTTCTGCCAAGCGCGACGGCCTGCGCGCGGCGCGTCAGGGGGCGCTTATGTGCCCCTCAGCGAGCAGGACACCTCGCTCTGGGACGACGCGCTGACGGGCGAGGCCAATCAGCTGCTGCGTGACGCGGCCTCCTGCGAGGATGGCGGCCGGTTCCAGCTCGAAGCGGCCATCCAGTCCGTCCATGCCCTGCGCGCGGTGACGGGCAGCACCGATCACGACACGCTGCTGCGCCTCTACGATGCGCTTTTGGCCACAGCGCCGAGCCTTGGCGCGGCGATCGCGAGGGCGGCCGTTCTGGGTGAGATCGGCCAGCCGGACGCAGGGCTCACCGCCCTTGATGCCTTGCCGGATGAGCGCGTTGCCAACCACTGCCCCTACCATGCCGCGCGCGGCCATCTGCTTGCGCTTTCCGGCGAGACCGAGGCAGCGGCGAAGGCCCTGCGCCGCGCGGCAGAACTTGCGAGCGACACCGCAGCAAGGGATTGGCTTGCGTCGCGGGCAGCCGCGCTCAGCCAGCGCTGACGGGCGCGCTCCAGGGCTCAAATCGCTTGGACACGGCCTCATAGACCGGGCGCTTGAACGGCACGATGAGCTCGGGCGCTTCGGTAAGCCGGGCCCAGCGCCAGGCATCAAATTCAGGCGTGTGCCGGTCCAGGCGCACATCTCCGTCCGAGCCCTTGAAGCGCAGGGCGAACCATTTCTGGCGCTGGCCGAGATACGGCCCGCCCAAACGCTTCTTCAGGTCCGGCGGAAAGTCATAATAGAGCCAGTCGCCCGTCTCTTCGAGGATGTCGACCAGCTTGCGCGGCACGCCGATCTCTTCCTCCAACTCGCGCAGGGCCGCCTCAGCAGGCGTTTCGCCCTCATCGATGCCGCCTTGTGGCATCTGCCATTGGAACGCGCCGCGGCCATTGATGCGCCGACCGAAAAAGACATGGCCTGCCTTGGAAAACATCGCCAGCCCGACATTCGGGCGGTAGCGATCGGGGTCTCGTTTCAAATCAGTCATGGGCAGCAGTGTAGCCGGCCGCGACAATCAGGGAAGGGAGGGCGGTGTATCGCTCAGGGCTGACACGTCCGCTGACACGGTCGTCGCCGTTTTCGGCGCTGGAACGCTTTGCAGCGCTGAGGCTGGCGCCAGGACAATGCCTTTCGCGTCGAGCGTCGCGGTCCAGTCCTTGATGATGTCGATCGTCAGAGGATAGCCGATGGCTGTGCCCAGCGCGCCGCCATCCTTCAGTGCGGAGGCCTCGAGCGCCTGCAACTGGGCGGTCATGGCGTCGGCTTCCATACGGGCATCGATCACGAAATCGGCGCGGGCATAGCGGGCGCCTGCCTCGCCTGCCTGAGCTTCCAGCGTGCTGGTGGGCGGCAGGCTGCCATCGTCGATGAAGGCGACGCCGCGCGATTTCAGCGCGTCAAACATGGCGCGCGCAGCCTCGGTGTCGGCGGAGAACTTGTCGCCCTGATAGTTGATCACGCCGAAATAGCCGTGTCCCAGCCCGAGGATTTTTTCCAGGTTCGCGATGTTGCTGTCCGCGTCCAGATTTGTGCTGAGCATGTTGGCATGGGGGCGCACACGGCCGTGTGTGTGGGGCTCGAGTGGCAGCTCGATCAGAACCTCGTGGCCGGCTTCGCGCGCACGCTTGATCCAGGTCTGAAGGCCGCGCGCATGGGGCGCGAAGGACAGCGTCACTTCAGGCGGAAGCTCGTCAATCGCGGACTTGGTGTGGGTGTAGTTGATGCCGAGCCCGCCAAGCACGAGCGACACGCTCGGCTGGCCCGAACGGCCATAATAGGGGCGCGCATAGGCGTCCGCGATTTCCAGGCCGTCCTGGGAAATGATGGGAAGCCGTCCGGCAGGCGTGCGCTCGTGCAGGCCTGGCAGAGGCGACTGCTGCAACGCGCCGAGGTCAGCCGCGTCGGAATAGGCCTCGCCGGGGTAGACCGTGCGGCCATTGATGCGCACGCCCTGGCGTTGATCTGAAGGCGTGAGCGCGGGCGCGTCGCCCTGCTCGACCTGCACGCTCGGGGGCACATCGGCGCCTGGCTCAGGCACGCCGAGGCTGGGTTCTGCGGCCGGCTGCTGCGAGGCCAGAGGCTGCATGCTGGCGAGGCGATAGGTGGAGAGTTCTGTGTCGACAAGGCGCGACTTCAGGGCAGGGGGCGTGTCGGGCTGGTCGGTGTCGAACATCGCCAATTCATAGCGCGGACCGGCATCTTCCGTGTTGCCTGCCAGGTGGATGGCGCCGCCGGCCGACAGAGTCAGCGCGGAGAAAGCCGCCGTGCTCAAGGCAAGGTGCATGAGCCCCGATTTCAGAGCAGATGGTTTCGCCGAGCGCCGTGCGGACATGCTTCGCCTCTTCTTGGAAATTCAAGAGAAATTCGAACCGTATTCGTGCGCCGAAACCAGTTAACAAGCGGCAAAGAATGCTTAAGCCCTCGCGCATTGGCGAAGGCTATTGAAGCAAATTGGCGGGTTTTGGGACTCAGCCCGCGTTCGGTGCGGACTCGGCCTGGCGATAGACCCCGCGCAGGACCTCAATCGCGCGTTCGAGCTGGTAGTCGTCGCCGTCATAATCTTCCGGCGGCTGGTCATCGGGAATGTGCGGACCGCGGCGGGCCTCGCCATTCTCATTGTCCAGAGCGTTGGGAAGTTCGGCTTCAGACCAGAGACGGGCCGACTTCAGCTCTTCTTCGGTGACGCGGCGTTGGGCGACTTCCAGATCGGGCTCAATGCCCGTGGTCTGGATGGAGCGTCCAGCCGGCGTGTAGTACCGCGCAGTCGTCAGGCGGATGGCGCCTTTTTCCGCACCAAGGGGGATCACGGTCTGGACGGAGCCTTTTCCGAAGCTGGTCATGCCGAGCACGGTCGCGCGGTCACGGTCTTGCAGGGCGCCAGCCACGATTTCAGACGCCGAGGCAGAGCCGCCATTGATCAGCACGACGACGGGCACGTTGCGGAAGACCTCGCCGGAGCGGGCATTGTAGCGCTCGATGTCATTGGCGCGTCGGCCCTGGGTGGAGACCACCTCGCCGCCGCTGAGGAACTTGTCGCTGACGGAGACGGCCTGGTCGAGCAGACCGCCGCCATTGTTGCGCAGGTCCAGCACGATGCCGTCTGGCCGACCCATTTCGCGTTCGATCTTGTCAACGGCTTCCTCGAGAAGATCAGTCGTGCGCTCGTTGAAGGTGGAGATACGCAGATACGCGATGTCGTCATCAACTTCGCGCCAGGTCACCGATTTCGGTCGGATCTTCTCGCGCGTCAGAACCACATCGAAAGGCTCCACGCCTTCGCGCATGACCGTGATGGTCAGGGACGTGCCGATTTCGCCGCGAATGTCGCGCACGGCGTCCGACACGGTCTGGCCGACGATTGGGCGGCCATCGATGGCCGTGAGGAGGTCGCCGCTTTCAAGGCCCGCGCGGCTGGCGGGTGTGTCATCCATCGGCGTGACAACTTTCAGGAAGCCGTCTTCCATGGTCACTTCAATGCCAAGGCCGCCATATTCGCCCGAGGTCTGCACCTGCATGGCGCGGAAATCGTCTGGCGAGAGGTAGCCTGAATGGGGGTCGAGGCTGGAGAGCATGCCGTCAATGGCCGCTTCCATGGCTTCGGCTTCGTCGATTTCGACCACATAGTCGCTTTGGGCGCGGGCAAGGATCTCAGCGAACAGGTCGAGTTGCTGGTAGGTCTGCTGGCGTTTGTCGGCGCTGGCGGAGTCGGGCCAGGCAAAACTCGAGACACCCACGGCGAGACCGCCCATGACCACCCCGATTGCAGCGCCGGTCAACATTGCCCGCATCGACATACTCCTCATACGCAGCGGCGAATTACACTAGCCGCCATTCATCCAGCGGGCCGGGTTCAGTGAGGCATCGCCTTGTCTGAGCTCAAGATATAGCTCAGGTGGCGGCTCGCTGCGCCGGCCCATTTGTCCCACCGGTTCTCCGGCACGGACGGATTGGCCAATTGATCCGTAAATCTGGCCTAATCCTGCAAGTATAACATGGTAGCCATCGCTTGTCCGCAAGATCAACATCTCACCGTAACTGCGAAATTTTCCGGCGTATTCTATGCGGCCATCTGCGGGGGCGAGCACCTGGGCGCCTGGACGCGCTTGAATATAAAGCCCTTCCGAGGTGCCACCGCCTGGCAGGCGATCGCCATACCCTGTCGCGACCAGTCCTGTGACGGGCCTGCCAAGCTGGCCGAGATTGGAGGCGCCAAGCGGAGTAAGGGTGCGCTCAGGCGCGCGCGGTTGGGGCGTTGGCGCAACGTCAGGCGTCATTGAGGCGAGGCGCGGGCGCATGGCGGGTTTCCGGCCGGGAAGGCCTGGCGCGCTGGTTTCCAGGTCCGCCAGCAGCGAGCGCAGGGATGTGGCCCGCGCGCCAAGCTCTTCGACTTGGGCGCGCAGAATGTCAGCGTCTCCGGTCACGTTCTCAAACGCGCTGCGCTTGGCCGCGGTCAGTTGAAGGATCTCTTCTTCCTTCAGCGCAAGCACGGCTTCAGCAGCGTCGAGGCGTGCGCGCTCGCGGCGAATCTGCGCTTCAAGCCGGTTCAAACGCTCGATTTCGCCAGAAAGCTCTGTCACGCGCTCTGCCAGCCGGGGCGCTGCATCGCCCGTGACAACAGCGCGGCGCACCGCTTCATTGGCCCGGTCGGGCGACACGATCAGAGCGGGCGGCAGTTCGCGACGTGACATGGCCATGACGCCGAGAAGGTCTTCCAGCGCCACGCGGTCGGTCACCAGAGCCTCGCGTGTCGACAGCATGCGTGTGCGCAAGTCTATCAGGCGAAGTTCTGCTGCCGCGGCTTGTTCCTCTCGCCTGCGGCTTTCCATCGCCGCTGAGATGAGTTGGCTTTCGAGCACGGCGAGATCGTCGCTTGTGCTCATCCGCGCGGTCTCGATCGCGGCGAGCTGGGCCTCGGCGGCGCGCTTTTCCGCCTCGAGCGCTTCGACCTCGTCCACGGTGAACGTGTCTGGCGCGGCGCCCATGAGCGCGAGCGATGCACACAGCGCAGAGAAGGTCCTCAAGGCCGTCATCCGGTCAGATTACGTTAGCAGTTGTGACCGCCAGCTTAACAGATCCTGGCCTCAAGGCTGGCCAAAGCCTCAGCGATCCGGGTCACGTTTTTGTGGTTTGCCTCTGCCGGAAAGGCCGGATGCGCGACCACGAGATGGTGGACGAGCGCCAGAGGCCCGACCATGAGCGCGGGAACCTCGCCGAGGTCGAGGGGGCTGTCTGAAAGGTCCACATGGACCGCGCGGTTGCGCAACTCCACAAGCGCGAGGGCCTTGCGCTTGGCGCCCGTCAGCCCGCCAAGCCGCTCAGGATCTGCCAGGTGATCGGGCGAGGCAGCGCGCCTGAGCAAGGTCTGGATCGTGGCGACACGCGGCGCGCCTGCTGCGCTGTCAGGATGCTCGACCGCCGCCGCGTCGGCCGTCTCATACCCGCTGAGCGCGGCCACGAGCGCGCCCTGCAAGGCGAT
>JBCBGD010000044.1:0-14190 GCA_038527085.1 Pseudomonadota bacterium
GGTGAAGCCGTGACTCTGCCCGGAGCGCTCGCAGCGCGCAGCATTGGTCCCTGAAGCAACACTCGAAAAAAATGCCTGTTTTTGGAGCTTTGCATGACTGGACGCCTGATGGTTGAGTGCCTAAGCACGATGCGGGCGTGGGGACCTGTCACATCTTGTGAGAGGTCTGAGTGACAAAGGTGACCCGCACAATGGCAACATTGAAGTGCGTCTTCGCTGCGACCGCATTCGCGATGGCCAGTCCGCTCGCCCTGGCGCAATCGTCAGACGGACAAACCGACCAAAGCGAACAGGTCGTGCTAATTGCGGACTCACTGACGGAGAACGAAACCGACAACACGGTCATCGCCGAAGGCAATGTGGAAGCGAGTTATCAGGGGCGCGTCCTGAAGGCCGATAGAGTCGTCTACAATCGCCTGACAAACAAGGTGCGCGCCAGTGGCAATGTGGTGATCCTCGATCCTGACGGAAGCGAGCGCTTTGCTGACGAGGTCGAGGTCAACTCGAACCTTTCTGATGGTTATGCTGTCGGTTTTGCCTTGCGGCTTGCAGATGGCGGACAGGCCGTTGCCAACAGCGCGATCCGCCAGGAAGGCGGCGCCAACGCCCTCGACCAGGTGGTCTACACGTCCTGTGAGGTCTGCGAGGAAGGCGACACACCAACCTGGGCGCTGCGCGCACGCCGTGCGGTACTCGATGAAGAAGACCAAATGATCTCGTATCAGGATGCCGTCCTCGAAGTCGGCGGCATTCCAGTCTTCTATCTGCCCTACTTCGCCCACCCAGACCCATCTTCCGATCGCCGCTCAGGCCTGTTGTTCCCAGATCTTGGAGTGTCGTCAAAAGTCGGCTTTTTCTACCAGCAACCCTATTACTGGGCGATTTCAGACCATCAGGAACTGACGATTGCGCCTGCGCTGTACGAAAAGGTCAATCCACTTCTGGAACTGAATTACGCAAAACGCTTCTGGTCAGGGCGCCTGGAGATCAACACTTCCATCACCCAGGAAAAACTCTTTGATGGCGATGGCGAAAGGCTGGAGGAAAGCGACAACAGCGTGCGCAGCCACGTCTTTGCGCGCGGCCTCTTCAGCATCAATCAGACCTGGGATTGGGGATTTGGCCTCGAGCGCGCGAGCGATGATCTCTATCTGCGCCGATATGACATCGACGGCGAAGGCGACATTCGCGGTCTCTACACTGCGAATAACCGCAACCTGCTCAGCCAGCTGTTTCTGGTCGGCCAGGACGAGGATTTCTACAGCGAAACAGCCTTCGTTTCGGTCCAGGGTTTGAGAGCCAGCGACAATAACGACACGATCCCACTTCTGGCTCCGATCGTGTTTACTGAAAAGTTGTTCGATCTCGGTACTTTCGGCTCTGCGGGCGTACAAGCTACGGCAGGCTCATACACACGCGATGTCGGCGCGGACAGCTCAAGGGTCTCCCTTGGCGCAGACTGGTCCAGACAGACTGTGCTTCCTGGCGGACTTCTTGCCAAGCCGTTCGCCGATGCGAGAGCGGACTATTATGCCCTCGACGAGGAAGTTTCAGGCGAAGACAGCGTCACCCGCGCACTCGGCACGGTCGGCATGGAAGTGTCCTATCCCCTGATCCGGCGCAGCCCAGGTGTCGATATTATCATCGAACCTGTTGTCATGGGTGCCTACGGCGTCTCCTCGCCCAATGACGAGCCCATTCCAATCGAAGATTCGTCCACCTTCGAAATCGGAACCGCGTCACTTTTCGATCCAAATGGCGCGTCTGGCTACGACTTGTATGAAGGAGATGGCCGCGCGGCCGTTGGCCTTCGCGCATCCGCCCGTTGGCGTAATGGCGTCGAGATCAGCGCAGAAGGCGGGCGGCGTTGGCGGTCAGAAAGCGACGACAGCTTTAACGCCTTTTCGAACCTCCAGGGCACCTCGTCCGATTGGGTTGCCGACTTCGAGATTGATTTCGGTGCTCCCCTGCGCGTCTCGGGCGCTGTGCGTCTGGATGAAGACACGCTGGACCCGAACCGAGTCGAGGCTCAATTGAGCACCAGCTTTTGGCGACTGAGCGGCAGCGCCAACTACTTCAAGCTGAGCGAGGACATCACGACGAGCGGCGTTGAAGAGGAGGCCGTTACGATAAGCGCGTCCCTGCGCCTGACTGACAATTGGTCGTTCCTCTACGCCCGCCAAAGGGAAATCGAGAGTAACTTTGACCGCAATCACGCTTTCGGCATCAGCTACCGCGACGATTGTTCGGTCTTTACCGTCAGCTATGAGCGCCAGGACACACGCGACAGGGAGTTGGGGCCATCAGAGGCTGTCATGTTCCGGTTTGCGCTCCTCACGCTCGGCGAGTTCGGCTCGGCAGATGTCGACTGACAGACGTTAAAACGCAGTCACCTTTTCAGCGCGTGTGCTTTGAAGCCGTTGCGGAAAACCAGGTTGAAGGTATGTTCGCGCCAACCGTGCAATACCTGTCTTGCACCGGCCGGAGTCTATCAATGTTCGCATTACGCCACCTCGCCAGTATCGTGTTCAGCCTGACCCTCGCGGCTGTGGCGTGGGGTCAGACACCAAGCGCCACAGTCGCAAGTGAAGACGACGGCAGTCAGCGCATCGAAGGCATCGCCGCGATCGTGAATGACCAGCCAATTTCCTATTCAGACGTGCGCGAACGCGCGCGGCTCCTGCTTTTGAGCTTGGGAAGCCAGCCAACCCAGCAAGACAT
Organism: Pseudomonadota bacterium; assembly: GCA_038527085.1. Lineage (GTDB taxonomy): Bacteria > Pseudomonadota > Alphaproteobacteria > Caulobacterales > Hyphomonadaceae > UBA5336. Next base: position 2,722 of record JBCBGD010000044.1, read on the forward strand.
CCTGCGGATTACATCCCAGGCACTTGAGCAGCTGATCGATGAGAAACTCCAACTCGAAAAAGCCGCCGAATTTGAAGTGGAAATCGAGGAAGAAGAAGTGCTCGCCTCCATCGGTGACATGGCCGCACAATCAGGTCTGACGGGCGACCAGCTGTTTCAGCAGCTCACCGCGTCTGGCATCAATCCACGAAGCCTGGAAGACCAGATGCGCGCGGAAATCGCCTGGCGCCGCATCATGAATGGCCTCTACGGCTCGCGAATCCGGATTTCAGACAACCAGGTCGATGAGCGCCTTGACCAGTTGCGCGCTGCATCGGGCGAGCCCCAGTATCGTGTCTCCGAGATTTTCCTCTTTGCGCCCGACGCTGAGAGCAAGACCCAGGCGGTGGAAGCAGCAAACTCAATTCGCAGCCAGCTTCTGGAAGGCGCTTCTTTTCAGGTCGCGGCCCAGAGGTTCTCCTCGGCCCCGACGTCCGCCACGGGGGGAGACATGGGTTGGGTCGGCCTTGATGATCTTGACGCAGACGTTGCTAGCGCAGTGACTGCCCTTGGCGAGCGCGGCCTGTCCCAGCCAATTACTGTTGCCAATGGCGTCTACCTTGTTGCCCTGAACGCAAAGCGCGACCCGGAGCAGGAAACCGTCCAGGTATCGCTGACGCGCCTGCTGGCGCGGGACGGCTCTGCTGAGGCTTTGTCCAGCGCGATCGACCAGATTTCCAGCTGCGAAGATGTCGATGCCGTTGCCGAAGAGTCAGACAATCTTCAATCTGCAAGCCTTGGACGGATTTCGCTTGATGAGCTGGCGGGCGACGCGGCTGAGCGCATCCGCAATACTCAAACCGGTGAGGCCACCACCCCTTTCGAAGCCTCTTCAGGCCTGGCTGTGATGTTCGTTTGCGACAGGACCAGCAATGTTGACAGCCTGCCATCGGAAGATCAGATCGAGAATCAGCTATTCGGACGCCAGCTGACGATGATTTCGGACCGCGAGCTGCGTAATCTGCGCCGTGAGGCCACAATCATCCGGCGCGACTAGACGCCAGTCTCACCCCCGTGGCACACGGGGTGACAATGCCAAATCCACCCCCCCTCTGCCTTACAATGGGTGACCCTGCCGGCTGCGGACCGGCCATTACGATGGCGGCGTGGAGCCAACTGCGGACCAGCACCGACTGCGGCTTTTACGTTAGAGGCGCTCCTGATCTCTACACACAGGTGCCCACAGCCATCATTGCCTCACCATCCCAGGCACCGGATGCGTTTCCAGACGCCCTGCCAGTCCTGCCGCTAGATACTGTATTGGGCCCCGTGCAGCCCGGCGCGCCGTCGCCAGAGGCCGTCCCGTCAATCCTCAATTCCATCTCTGGCGGGGTCGGTGACGTCTTGGTTGGAGAGGCATCAGGGATCGTGACCAATCCGATTTCGAAAGCCTTGCTGACCAGGGCGGGCTTTGGCCATCCCGGCCACACGGAGTATCTCGCTGAACTCTCAGCCCGCAGCGGCCTGCAACCTGATCCCGTCATGATGCTGGTCGGCGGCGGCTTGCGAGTTGCGCTCGCCACCATTCACCTGCCCCTTCGCGACGCCATCAACTCGATCACGCGCGAACGCCTGGTCAAAGTCGCCCGTATTGTTCACCAGTCGCTTATGAGAGATTTCGGTCTTGAGACCCCAAGAATTGTTTTCACCGGCATCAACCCCCACGCGGGCGAGGACGGCACACTCGGCCGCGAAGAAATTGACATCGTCAACCCGGCTGCGGCAGCCCTGAGAGCAGAGGGCATCGATATCGCCGATGCCCGCCCCGCCGATACGGTCTTCGCCGAATCGCTCGCGGGCCGCTTCGATGCAGTGATCGCGATGACCCATGATCAGGGCCTGATCCCCGTAAAGACACTGGACCTATGGGGCGGGGTCAACACGACACTCGGCCTGCCGATCGTGCGCACCAGTCCTGACCACGGCACAGCCTATGAGGCCGCAGCGACGGACACAGCGCGCCCTGACAGCCTGATCGCGGCCATCCGCCTTGCGGCCGCCATGGCCAGCTCAAGAGCTCAGGCCGCAAATGGATGAACGACCCGAACTGACGCAGGCGCCTGCGAAGAAGGCGCTCGGACAGCATTTCCTCTTTGACCCTGATATTCTGAAGCGCACGGCGCTTGCTGCGGGTCCAGTCGAAGGGCGAACCGTGATTGAGGTCGGTCCGGGGCCCGGCGGCCTCACACGCGCCCTGCTTGATGCAGGTGCCGCACGTGTCATCGCGGTAGAAGCTGATCCAAGATTTGCCAGCGCTCTCAAGGCTTGGCCAGAGGCGCAAAACGGTCGGCTTACGGTTGTAGGAGCAGACGCGCGCAAGGTCGATTTCGAAGCAGAGGTGGCACGCCTCGGCGAGCCGAACCGCCCGGCAATGATTATCGCGAATCTACCCTACAATGTGGGCACGCCGCTTCTTGTTGGATGGCTGAAAGCCCGTGTATGGCGCGGGGAAATGGCGCTGATGTTCCAAAAAGAAGTGGCTGAGCGCATCTGCGCTGAACCTGGCTCGCCCCACTACGGACGACTGGCCGTGCTGTCGCAGGCTGTCTGCGAAACACACGTCGCTTTCACGCTTCCCCCCGGCGCATTTCGCCCGCCGCCGAAGGTCGACAGTGCTGTTGCTGTGCTACGCCCGCTGCCGCCTGAAACGCAGTTCCAGGACCTTGCAGCGCTGGAGCGCGTCACCGCTGCCGCATTCGGGCAACGGCGGAAAATGCTTCGCGCAGGGCTCAAAAGCCTCGCCAAACAAGAAGGTCTCGATGTGATCGAATGGATTGAAACTGCAGGCCTAGACCCAACATCGCGACCCGAAACAGTGGATCAAGCCTGCTTCAGAGCCCTTGCCAGCACTCTTGGGCCTACGTCAGGCCGCTGACCACGACCACGCGCCCGTAAACCTCTGCGCATCCTCGCCGTCACCAGAAGCACGGAACGCTTCAAGGGCATCGGGCTGAATGCTGGAAAGACGCGGTTCGCTAGGACCTGCCATGCGCGGAACGAACTGAACTGCATTGGCGCCCGTCTTCGCCACGATCAGCGAAGCGATGTCGAGAATGGTGTCTGTTTCAAGCTCAAGACTGTCCTGCTCGGCCTGGTCGACGATGCTCCGCGCAAAATCAACCGCATCGCGCGCGCGCAGATATGTGGGATCACCACATCCAATGGTCCGCCAGCGCCGCGACAAGCGCTGCTCCGGCAACTCGATCTCCACGACCCGATCATTGAACAAAAACAACATGTTCCTGAGCCCCAAGCATGTTCCAAGGCACTTTTGTCGCGGCTCGGTTAACGAGAGATTACACTGCTGTCATCTGTGGATTTTCACGCGCTCGGTCAGGAAATGGCGCCCGTCCCTGTCTTCGATTTCCACCACCCAAAGATCACTGTCGCGCGCTCTTGCTCGCTGAATATAGGCGTCGATGTCAGGCTCGTCGCTGCCCACCCCGCGCGACTGCAAGTCTTCGAAGACGCGCTCTCCGGTCTCGAAATCGAGGGCCGGAACGAAAGCTTGGGCCTCGCCGTCAAGCGTTGCCACCTTGACCAAAACATCGCCGCGTTCAGCGTCGCCCTTTTGCAGAACGAAGGCCCCTGCACCAGCAAGGGAGGCGCGGCGCAAAAGGGCATCGACCCAAAGGCCTGTGGGCAACCGCGCTTCATTCATTGTGCTGCGGTTTCGAGATCGTCCAGACCGGAGACGTCTGCGGGCTTGAATGTGACCTCCACGCGGGTGCCTTGACCGCGAGCCGTCTCGATCTTCACCTGCCCCCCATGAAGATCGGCAAACTGCTTTACCACAGCCAGTCCCAGCCCGGTGCCGGCATGGCCCCTGGCGTTGCGCCCTTGCTGAAACGGTTTTGATATGCGCTCAAGATCCTGTTGATCCATCCCGGCTCCGAAGTCTTCGACACTCAGGAAGACCAGGTCATTGTGCGCTCCTGTCCTTAGGATCACCTCTTCCCCAGACGACGAGTATTTGATCGCATTCGACACCAGGTTTTGCCAGATCTGGCGCACTGCCCGTGCGTCCGCCTCAGCCCAAACTTCATCGTCGGTCTCCAGCTTGATAGCCACTTCAGATCGCTCGGCTTGGGCTGACAGTTGGCGCATCACGCTTGCCCCGCTTGCACAGAGATCGACCGGCTCCATGTCCAGGCTCAGCTTCTTGGCGTCGGCTTTGGCTAGGTCGAGTATGTCATCGACCAGCAGGAGAAGATCCTGACCACTATCGTGAATAATGTCGCTATATTCTCGATAGGCGTCCGGTAGCGGCCCGCGAAGGCCTGAGCGCATCATGTCTGCGAATCCAATAATGGCGTTCAACGGTGTCTTCAGATCGTGGCCGAGCGAGGCAAAGAACGCCGTTCGCTCCTGCAGGGCGCTTTCGAGATTCCCTTGGCCGTCGCCGGTGCGCGACAGCACTAGGGTCACGCCCGAAGCTGATGCCACGCTCCTGACTTGCACAGGTCCAACGCCCTTCAGTTCCAACTCGACCTCGCCTGCGGTTCTCAGGAAATCGGACCCAAGTTCAGGAGCCAGCGCGGAAAGCGCCTCGGCGGCCAGGTCCCCAACCCGCAGGGGCGCGACCATTTCGCGGTCCCCTTCAATCGCGCGAATGCGCCCTTCTGGGGCAACCGAGACCACCGCTACGGGGAAGTCTTCTGGCAGCTTAACGCCGCCGCGCGGACTTACCGACGGTTCTGTCTCTTGCGATTTAGCTTGCATAGCATACTCGCTTGCAATGCGGCGCCTGAGGTTGACGATCGCCGCGGCGGCCAGGATTCCGGCATAAATGATCGCTGCGAGCGTCAATGCCGAAGCCAGTCCCAACAGGTTTTCCGGCAATTGCGGCGTGCTGATCCAGAAATCCATCGCCCAGAACGAAAAAAAAGCGAGCGCCGAAAACACCGCTGCTTCGACGGCAACCTTGCGGCGCCCAAGCGCCAGCCCCGTCAACGGCCCAAGGGCAAACAGTATCGTCAGTGAAGAGCTGGCACCGCCACTTAATGCGATGCTGATCGCGGCCACCACGGTCCAACCAAGAACCTGAAAACCTTCAGATTCCCGGCTCATCCTTTGCGGCATGTATCCAGCCAGCACCGGCAGCCACAAAATGCCAAGCGCGCCCAGCACCAGTGTTGGCGGAGCCCCAGTGAGCAGGCCCAGCCCAGCCGCAATCGCGCTCAGAATGAGCCAGAATTGCCGCGGGGCAGAGGAAGGAGAATACGAAATCAAGGCGTTCTGTTAACTCGTCTCAAAGGGATTTGGGCACATGTCGTCATTGTAATGGGATTTGGGCGTCCACGCTGCAAATTTTGTGCGGACCCTAGAGACCAACTGTGGTCTAAGAAAGCCAACTATGCCGTTAGTGAGTAAAAGGGGTGCCAGAATGAACCTAGGAAAGCGGATCTTCGCTGCCATTAGCGCAACTCTTCTGGGAGGGTTGGCGGCGCCGGTTGTCGCGACTGCTCAGTCTGCACAATCAGACGCAATCGGAGAAAGCGCGGCCGTCTACGCCACGTTCCAATCCGATGTCACCGACGTGCGCCAGAACGCGCTTTCCTCTGCAGGCGACATTGAAGACACACTGACGAATCTCGGCGGGCACAACTCCCAGAAGCTATCCAATGGCTTCATCGCCTACTCTGCGCTCGTGGCGTCTCAGAACCCGGAATTCCGCGCTGCTGTCCGCGATATTGAGGGCTTCTATGGCCGCGACAGCCTCCTGCTCGGCCTGCGCAACGACGTTCGCTATGCGCGCACACTCGAAGGCGGCAATGCCGCTGTGACCTCCTCGCTGAATTCCGTGAATGCAGATGCACGCCGCCTCCGGGGTGCCGGTGCCTATGTGAAGGAGCAAGCCTACTCCCTCCAGGCCGCGGGTTGGGCGAAGGCAACGATCGGCAACACCGACAGCATCATCGCCAGCATTCAGTCCAGCGCTCAGGCAGGTCGGCCGGTGCGCGCCAATTTGCGCAGTGCATTTGTCTCTAGCGAGATCGACTCAGTTCTTTTCCAAGCTGGCCAGTCTGGTGCTCCATCGCTCTGGGAGAACGTGAATGGCGCCGTCAGCGCTGTGAGCTTCCCGACAGTGAATATCGGTTACACTGGGCGCGCTTCGCGCATCCGTTCCGGCAAGGAGCCCATCGCAGACCGCATCGCGACGCTCGCCGCTTATCGCGTGCTCGGTCAGGACGCGGCCCCCGCACAGGAAATCCGCACCGCAATGCGTGAGACCTCTACGCGCAACTGCATCAACATGGCGCAGCTCAACCTGCAGCAGTGTGTGGCCGCCGCACACAAGCAGTATGAGGTGCCTTTCTGTATCGGTGAACACGCCCTGACCGATGTTGGCGACTGTATCGGCAATGTCGTTCAATAAGCGGCATAAATCACAGAACTGAAGGTGTGCGGGGGTTTCCAATCGGGAGCCCCCGCACCACATTTAAGCTATGGCGATTGCAGACACAGCGCGCGAACTTCGCGAAGAATTCGACTTCCTCGACGAGTGGGAAGCGCGCTACGAACACATCATCGATCTGGGCAAGTCCAACCCGGATCTTCTGCCCGAGGAACGCAATGAAACCAGCCGCGTGCGCGGGTGCGCGTCCCAGGTCTGGCTCGTGACGAAACTGGAAAAGGACGGCACGATGACCATTCGTGCGGAATCCGATGCGGTACTGGTCTCCGGCCTGATTGCGATCCTCACGCGGCTCTTCTCCGGGCAGACCCCTGAAGAGATTGAAAACTTCGATGCCAAGGCCCTGTTCAAGGACATCGGTGTCAGCGACACGCTCACTGCACAGCGCTCGAATGGCCTCGCCTCAATGCTCTCACGCATTAAGGCGGATGCTGGCGCCGCGCTGAGCTGACGCCTCTAACGCGGTGCTGCCACGCGCAGGCGGTATGCCTTCTCCAGTCGCTCTATGACCGCAGCTAGATGGCCGCGGATGTGCGACGTCGCCACACCGCTGCGCCTTGCCAATTCTGCCAGACTTCTCTGCTCAACGATCAATGACGTAAGCAATTTTATGTCTCCCGATGCGAGTGCTCCAGCCAATTGCGCGAGCCGCCGGCTGGCCTGGACCGCAGCGACACCCCTGCCCCCTTCAGCGCCTCGCCCGCGAAGCCCATCCACATGAAGCCCCGGATCCCAATTCTGAGTAATCCGCTGTCCGGAGGCTGCCTGCTCGACGTCGGAGAGAAACCGATGTGCTGCCGCTCTGGCAAGCGCTCGGTCCTGTGAGTTTCCGATGGAATCGAGGACGCTTTCCAGGGCGCTTCTTCGCGGGGCTGCGGCGGTGAAGTCTGGCGTCTTGGCTATCTTGGGCGGCACTGTTGGCGCTGCGCCGATCCATTTCAGAACGCCTTCTCGTGCCTCTTCCAGATCGCCCGCATCCATCAACGCCACCACCTGCGCGCCAGACAGCGTCCCGATCGCCCGACCGCGGCGATCGCCGCCTCGCAGCACCACCCACGCGCCGTCGCGCCAACATGCGCACCCACCGCGCGCGAGCGCCCTGATAAGTTTCTCGCTCATCTCACTTAAGCTGCATGGCTCGCGTGGAGCGTCGCCACGCTGCGCAGGCCGTCTTCCAACTGTTCAATCCATTGGTCGAAGTCAGGGTCGTCCCGGCGGTTCTCCACCTGATGGCAACCATGGGCGACCGTGGAGCGATCCTTCTCAAAAGCCCGCGCCACACGCGCCAAGCTCATGTTCATCGCCACATGGCAAAGATACATCGCCACGTGGCGCGCGAAGGAAACAGCGGGCCTTCCGCGCCCTTCAGCCAGAATATCTTCCGCACGTTGTCCTAGGGCAAACGCCGTCAGACTTACCGCGAGCCGCGCATTATCTTCGTCGATGAGTACTTGTTGTTTGTCCACCTGTCCGTCCGTCCCTCACTGCTCACGGTGAGAATACTCCAGCGGACAGACTGTAGGATAATATTCCTATAAAAGGAAGAACTTCTAATGCCTACGCGGCAATCAGGATTTCGTTTTCATGGATATCTTTCTGGATAGCATCACCGTCGCTCGCACTCTCGGCCGCCGAAACGCGCTCGTCGTGGCACAAAAGAAACCGCAGTCGGCCAGACGCGTCCAAGAGTGGAAGGCGTAGGAATGCGTGCTTGGGCCCGGCGTTTTCAGGTGTCACAACTCCTGAGACCGGTTCGCCGCCCTCAAGAGCCTCGAGCGTCCCAATGTCCAGTTCGCTTGAGACATTCTCCGGGAGTTGATCAAGTTGACTGCCCGATGGATCGAGCCCGAATTCCAGGCAGCGCCCCGACCCCGCAACCCGCACGACACAGGATTGGTCAGGACAGAATTCGAGAATGACGACGCGAGAAAGATGTTTGCAAATCCGCCCCGGATCAAAGTCTCTGCGTCGTACGCCGCCAAGCTTCGCGCACCACAATGTGCGCCAAAGCAGATACAGATCATTTTGCGCCGACGTTACCGGCTCATGATATTGACACAACATTTACAGCCACCCCGACTGATTCGATAGCTCTAGTTTTGAATCAATTCGGATTCTGGAATCAAGTCACCGGCCGCCGATTTATTCACAGTTCTGCAATCTTTATTTCGCCACCGTAAACCGAAAGTTAGTCTTTCGTTTACTTTTTAGCCTGGCCGAGCCCCATCTTCTTGGCAAGTTGAGAGCGTTGGCGCGCATAGGCCGGAGCGACCATTGGATAGTCATATGGGAGATTCCATTTCTCCCGGTATTCCTCAGGCGACATGTCGTACTTGGACCGAAGGTGTCGCTTGAGACTCTTGAACTTCTTGCCGTCTTCGAGGCAGATCAGGTACTCATCGGTAATCGACTTGCGAATGGAGACGGCAGGCTTTTGCTCTTCCTGCGGCTCGTTGGCCTCCAGAAGTTTTTCAAGTGAGTCGTGTACACTTTGGATCAGCGAGGAGAGTTCTGAACTTTGAACCGGATTATTTCCCACATATGCAGATACAATCTCAGTAGTGAGATTGATCATCGCCCTCTTGTCGACGCCGTTGTCTTTGTCTTTCGACATTATTTTAACTACCTCCAGCCAACACTCCTTTCGCGTATTATACGTAGCGGTGGAATGTAAACTGGGCAAAAGCAGTTCGCGACAGCTTTATGCTTCGACTTTTTTACCGTTGGAACGGGTGCCTAACCAACGGTGATAAAGGACAAGAGCATTGCCATGCCCAGCAAGGCTGCCGTCCAGATGGCCATTCCGCCGGTCAGCGGCCCTTGTGATAGCCGCCCGCGGGGACTGAAGGCCGCTTCGATCCGATCATAGGCTTTGCCCGACACATCTGCTGCAAAGGCCGTCATGGCTGGGCCGGCCTTGCCCCAGACCGCGCCAGCCCAATTGGCAAAGCCATAGCCAAGCCGCCTGTAGGTCCAGTCCGTATCGAGAATGGTGCCTGGCTTTTCTGTTGGGTAAACCCCGAAGCGCTTCAGAAGGATGAACGCGAGCACGGCGAACATCAAAAGCTGCATCTGCGTGAGAATGTGCTCCGCCGTGTAGGGCTGATAGCCATTCGCCTCATTTGGGAACGGCATGAGATTATAGAGCCAACCATAACCAAGCCCCATGAAGGTGGGCAGGCCGATCAGGATACAGATGGCCGCCGCAATGCCCATCGCGAGCAACATGTTAAAGGGCGCTTCCTTAACGCGCTTGCCGCTGTCGTGGCCGAAGAAGGCAAAGTACGGGATCTTGATGCCCGAATGCTCCAGAACGCCTGCCGAGGCGAAGAGCAGCATCAGCCAGGCGATCACATATCCCTCATGAGACACAGCGCTCATCGTCATCGACTTGGCGATAAAGCCTGAGAACAGCGGGAAGGCCGAGATCGAAGCGGCTCCGATCAGGCAGAAGACTGCCGTGAACGGCATCGATTTATAGAGCCCGCCGAGCTCGCTGGCCTTCGCTGTGCCCGTCCTATAGAGCACCGCGCCCATGCTCATGAACAATAGCGCCTTGTAGATTATATGGGCAAAGGCATGGGCTGCGGCCCCATTCATGGCGAGCCGCCCATACTCGGTGGCCAGATCAGCAACACCGATGGCGCAGATCATGAAACCGACCTGATTGTTGAGAGAGTAAGCAAGCACCTTGCGCAGGTCGTTCTCGATCACGGCGAAGAAGACCGGGAACACCGTCATCACAGCGCCAATCCAGATCAGGATTTCAAAGCCGGGGAACAGCCGTGCGCAGGTGAGCACGGCGAGCTTGGTCGTGAATGCCGAAAGTACAACAGCGCCGACCACGGTCGCTTTCGGATAGGAGTCCTGAAGCCAATTGTGCAGGAACGGAAACGCTGCCTTGATGCCCACAGCGAGGAAGATGAAGACCGCGCCGGGTTGGTCAAAGCTCGTGAATGCCTCGATGGTGAGGGAGTTTTTTGATTTGTACACATAGGCGATGCCGTCGAGCAGAAGCACGCCTGACAGGATCTGGATCGCCAGGTATCGCATGGAGGCGAAATAGGCCGCCCGCGTCCCTGCCCGCAAGATCAGGAACACCGAGCTGACGGCGGTCAGTTCCCAGAACACAAACAGCGTCATCAGATCGCCAGCAAACGCTGCCGCAACCGCTGCGCCAGCATAGGCCATCGCCATGCCGTCTTGCAGCCTGTCATCAGTGTGAAGTGCGTAAATCGCGTTCAGGAGCGCCGCGATGAGAAAGGCGAGGCCGAAGATGAAATTCAGATTGTCGACCCGGTAGAGAATGAGCTCAATGCTCAGCGCCTCTGCGGTCATCAAATCCATGTTCTGAGGCGCATTCGCGAGCATCAGCATGCCCAGCAAGGGCGCGGCGATCATCAGGCCCTGGCGCACCCGCTGCACAGGGATTACGAGTCCGGCCAGGCCCGCGATTACCAGTACAAAACCAGGATTGACCGTGGTGAGGAAGGCGTTCATGGCGCGTCCTCCTCACCGGTGTTTTGCGGCGTGTCGTCGCCTTCACCGTAATAGTCTTCGCCCCGGCGCAAGAGTTGCCCAAGCGGCCATCCAGACAGCACCGCGAGGGCAAACGCCGCGAACCCCCAAAATGCGTAAAAGCCGTTGAAATTGGCGAACTCGGTATAGTCGTGCCGGTTCATCCCATAATCGATGAGCACAAGCGCCACGCAAATTGCGATTGTGGCCCAAAGGAAAATCGCCGGGGTGGCCTTCGCTGAAACCCATCCGAACAACAGCCTCGCCACAGGATGCATTTCATCCGGCCCCAGCGGCGTCGGGCTGTCTTCGACTTTCATGAAGCGGCCGGATTCATCGCGCTCTGGCGGGGTCGGATCACTCATGGCGCAACTCCCGAAGCAAGGGTGGCCGAAAGATCGGGCCGTTCTCCGATCGCCGGAATGAGGAAGTCGTTCATCGGGCCAATCAGGAAGAACAGGATCAGGCAAAGCGAGGCAGTGACCATCGGCGCC
>JBCBGD010000045.1:0-14089 GCA_038527085.1 Pseudomonadota bacterium
GAACCGGGCCTTCGCCTGTTCGTTAGTCTCCTGACACAGACAGGAGACATGAGATGCGCATATTGATCGCCGGCGCCACGGGAAAGACCGGAATGAAACTGGCCGAGGAACTGGCCGCCAACAGTCACACGCCGATCGCGCTTGTCCGCGAGGGCAGTGACACGTCAGCTCTGCCAGAGGGGTGTGAGACCCGGCGCGGCGACCTCACCGATCTGCCAATGGACATTGCCGAAGGTGTCGACGCGGTCGTGTTTGCTGCCGGCTCTGGCTCGTCGACGGGCAAGGACATGACAAAGAAGGTGGACGAGGACGGCGCCAAGGCGCTGGTCGACGCGGCCGAGCGTGCGGGCGTTGAGCGTTTCGTCATGCTGAGCTCTATCGGCGTCGATGCGCCGGAAGAGGGCCCTGAGGCGATGCAGCCTTACCTGAAGGCGAAGCGCGCGGCGGATGACTACCTGCGCGCCAGCTCCCTCACCGAAACGATCGTGCGCCCTGTCGCGCTCACCGATGAGCCCGGCAGCGGACACGTGATCGCCAAGGCCAGCGTGGACCCGAAGACTGAAATCTCACGAGATGACGTCGCCCATGTCCTGGCGGTCTGCCTCGACCAGCCCGAGGCGCGCCATGCGACCTTCGAGCTGACGAGCGGCGAAATGCCGATCACCGAGGCTGTCCAGTCCCTGACGCCAACGCCGATGCCGTCTGCGCGCCCGGTTTAGGGTTAATCCCGGCTTGCATTCGCGGCGCTGGCGCGCGACCATCCCGGCAGCTGAAAGGAGGAACAGATGCCTGTTCTCTTGACTGCCGTTCTGGGGCTGATCGCGCTTCTGGCCGTGTTGATGCTGTGGGTTGTTTTTGGCGGGGATCCGCCACCCCGGCGCAAGGTGCCCGCGGCAACGCCAGAGCCGAAAACCGATCCGGCGCCCAGCGCGGCCAAAGACAGCCCGGCAAGCGAAAGCTGAGCGCACGGATGGGGTCTTTTTTGAGAGTAGGTCTCGCCCTCGCGGCGGGCGTCTGGCTTGCGGCCTGTGTTGCGGTGGAGGCTGAGTTTGACCGCGGAGACAAACCGATGCCTGAATGGTCGATTGCGATTCATGGCGGCGCTGGCGTCATCACGCGCGACCGGCTGACAAACGAGCAGGAGGCGGCTTACCACGCCGCGCTTGAGCAGGCGCTTCGGGCGGGCGCTGACGTGCTTTCTGCAGGCGGAACCTCGCTGGACGCCGTTGAGGCGGCGGTCGTGGTGATGGAAGATGATCCCCTGTTCAATGCTGGCAAAGGGGCTGTGTTGACGGCGGCGGCGACCCACGAACTCGACGCCTCGATCATGGTCGGCGATGGGCGCGATGCCGGGGCCGTGACAGGCGTCACCCAGACCAAAAACCCGATCAAGCTCGCCCGCGCCGTGATGGAGCAGTCCGAGCACGTCATGTTTTCCGGGCCGGGCGCGGATGGGTTCTCTGCCGCCCACGAATTGGAGCAGGTCGAGAACAGCTATTTTACCACCTCAAGGCGCCGCGCGGCCCTGCAGCGCGTACTTGAACAGCGCTCGCGCACCGATGCAGACCGCCACGGCACCGTTGGCGCGGTGGCGATCGATGCGACGGGCACGCTCGCGGCGGCGACCTCCACCGGCGGGATGACCGCGAAGGCGGCAGGCCGCGTTGGCGACAGCCCTCTGATCGGCGCGGCGACCTACGCCCAGAATGGCGTATGCGCCGTCTCGGCCACGGGCCATGGCGAGTATTTCATCCGCGTTGGCGTTGCCAAAACGATCTGCAGCCGGGTTGAACTGGCGGGCGAGACGATCACCGAGGCGTCGCAGTCTGCGCTCGACCAGGTCGCCGAACTTGGCGGCGATGGCGGCGTCATCGTCATGGATGGGGCAGGCGAAGTCGCTTTCGTGTTCAACTCGGCGGGCATGTATCGCGGCCGCGCCTCTGCCGACGGCATGCTGGAAACAGCGATTTACGGGGAAGAGGAATAGGCCATGGCGGACATCTCATTCGAGCAAACACAGCCCGCCTCCCTTCCACGGCTCACCCCGCTGGCGGCGCGGGCGATCGTGCTGGCGTGTCTCTCCATTGGCGCCGGCGCTGCTTGGATCAGCGTGTCGCCTGCCGCGAGCGTCGCGGCGCTCGAGGCCGCTGGGCCTGACCTCACAAGGCTCCTGCGCGGCATGGCCGCCATCAAGGCTCTGCTCGGCGCTGCGCTGCTTGCGGGAATCTGTTGGCGCCTGGCCTCCCCCATTTCGCCAGCGGGGCTCGCGGTCTATGGCGCTGCAAGCGCGGCCATGGGCGCAGGCCTCGTCCTGACGTGGAGCCTGACATTGCTCGCGGCTGGCGCCGTTCTCCTTCATCTCGGGCTGTTTGGCGGACTGATCGTGCTCGCCCGCGACAAGGCCGTCGGGCAGCGGTTGCACCGTCTGTTGCTGAAGCGGTGAAACCGAAGCGTGTCCTTCGGCGTAGAACACACGTATAAGCCGATCGGATGCCCACATGTCCTGGACCGTAATTGCCGCTTTTCTCGCACTGAATTTCGCCGCGGCCTCCGCGGGCGCGATCTTCAAGCCAGGCACCTGGTATGAGGCGCTCGAAAAGCCCGGCTGGACGCCGCCGAATTGGGCGTTTCCGGTCGTCTGGACCGTGCTGTTCATCATGAACGCGGTGGCGGGCGCGCTGGTCTGGCAGGCAGCCGGATTAGGCCTCGCCATCGGCGTTTACATCATCAGCCTTGTTTTCAACTTCGCCTGGTCGGGCCTGTTCTTCGGCGCCCGGCGCATGGATCTCGGCATGGTCGATGTGAGCCTGCTGTGGCTCTCCATCGCGGCGACCATGGCCCTGTTCTGGCCGATCAGCCCACTCGCAAGCGCGTTGCAGGCGCCTTATCTGGTCTGGGTGACGATCGCCGCCGCGCTCAACCTGCGTGTCATGCAGATGAACCCGCGCGGTGCCTCAGCCTAGGCGACCTGGCGGGCCAGGGCGCACTGGCTCCAGATCTCGCTCAGGGCATTGACCAGCCTGTCGACATCGCCCGGCGTGTGGATCGGCGACGGTGTGATGCGCAGGCGCTCTGTCCCCTTCGGCACGGTGGGATAGTTGATCGGCTGGACGTAGATGCCGTGCATCTCCATCAGCCAGTCGCTGATCATCTTGCACTTGACCGGATCGCCAACCATCACAGGCACGATGTGGCTGGGATTTTCCAGCGTCGGAATGCCGATGGCGTGGAGTTTCGAGCGCACTTCGGCCACCCGCGCGCGCTGTTGCATCCGCTCGATTTCGCTGACCTTCAGGTGCTTGATGCTGGCCAGGGCGCCGGCCGCCACGGTTGGAGGCAGTGCCGTGGTAAAGATGAAGCCTGAGGCGAAGCTGCGGATGAAGTCACACAGTGCTTCGCTCGCCGCAATGTAGCCGCCGAGGACGCCGAACGCCTTGCCAAGCGTGCCTTCGATGACCGTCAGCCGGTCCATCAGGCCTTCGCGCTCGGCGATGCCGCCCCCGCGCGGGCCATAAAGGCCGACGGCGTGGACCTCATCAAGATAGGTCATGGCATTGTACTGATCGGCCACGTCGCAGAACTCCGCGATCGGCGCGATGTCACCATCCATCGAATAGACGCTCTCGAAGGCCACCAGCTTTGGCACGTCCGGATCGAGATCCTTGAGCTTGGCTTCGAGGTCTTCAGGGCTGTTGTGCTTGAAGATGCGCTTGGCGGCGCGCGAATGTCGGATCCCCTCAATCATGGAGGCGTGGTTGAGTTCATCGGAGACCACGACGCAGCCGGGCAGGCGCGCGGCGAGCGTGCCGAGCGCGGTCCAGTTGGAGACATAGCCTGAGGTGAACAGCAGGGCGGCTTCTTTGGCGTGCAGGTCGGCCAGCTCGTCTTCGAGCAGAACGTGGTATTTGTTCGTGCCGGAGATGTTGCGTGTGCCGCCCGCGCCCGCGCCGCATTCATCCAGGGCGGTGTGCATGGCTTCGAGGACGGTCTTGTGCTGGCCCATGCCGAGATAGTCATTGGAACACCAGACCGTCACCTTGTCCGGGCCGACCGCGCCATGATTGTCGGCCAGCGGAAATTCGCCCTTGCGCCGCTTGATATTGGCAAAGACGCGGTAGTTCCCCTCGTCTTTCAAGGCTGCGATCTCGGATTGAAAAAACGCCTCATAGTCCATGGGGACCTCCAATTTTTTGCTTTTTGTCCAGTGTTGGGGGTGTCGGTGATTTCGGTTGCGCCCAGCGCCAGAGCGCGCCGTCCGGGATGGGCAGCACCAGCGCCCAATGCTCGAGCACGGCGAGCCAGGCCAGCGCCGAGATCAGCATCAGGCCGATGGCCAGGCCGCTTCCAGCCGGCTGCAGGGCCGCGGTGTAGGTGAGCGCCGTGGCCGCGGCTGTGGCGAGGGTGATGAAGATCGGGAAGAACGCTGTGACGCGGCGCTTGCCGAAATAGGTGCTCAGATAGGTCAGGTGGCGCGGCAGGAATTCGTCGGAAATGTTCGGCGCGCCGAGGAAGACGACCATTTTCGCGTTCAGGCGCATCCCCCAGAGCAAAAGGAACGTCCAGGCGGCGATGGGGTTGGCTGCGCCCCAGCTGAGCGCAACGAGCAGGACGGCGTGCGCGGCGATGGCCAGTTCGTGGTGGATGACCACTTCGGTCGAGACGACGAACCGCCGCCAGGTCGAGAGGCCTTCCGGGCACGGCGCGCGTCGCGGACCGGCGACATAGCCTGTCAGGAACAGCGCCTCATGCCAGCCCCAGATGGCGATGCCTGCCAGGAAGCTGCCATAGGCGGCCAGAACCCCCGTGTCATTGCGCAAGGCCAGCAGGGCGAGCGTGCCCGCGCCCATGGCGAGCGTCGCGGCGATCACCGTGGCGCTGTAGGTGCCAGGCGCCTTGCCCATGCGCCAGAACAACACGCCAGTGCTCGCCCACCAGATGAGGGCGGCAATCAGGAAGGGGAGGGCGGCTGCCGCCATTACCAGACCGGCTCCAGGCGGGTCTTGGCGGGCAGGGCGTTCTTTTTCGGCTTCATGAAATAGAGCCGGGCGAAGTTCACCGCCGTCATCGCGCCGAGGCCGGCCCGCTTCGGCCAGCTCAGCAGCCCGCCTTTGGCCTTGGCCTCTTCCATCCGGTCGGCCCATTTGCGAAGGCGCTCAAGGCCTTCGAAGAATTTCGGATTGTCGATGTCGAGCTCCACCGGGAAGACCTGGCGGGCAATCTCATTACACGTCTTGAAGACCTGGTAGTCATACTCGGTCGGGTCAACGCCGAGCGCGGCGTGGAACACCGGGCGGCGATGGTCGCGTATGAACATGGTGGCGTAGACCGCCAGCAGGAAGAACCGCACCCAGAGCTTGTTCGCGCCCGTCAGCAACTTTGGGTCTGCACGCATGAGCAGGGCAAACGCCTCGCCATGGCGGAACTCGTCATTGCACCACTCCTCAAACCATTTGAAGATCGGATGAAAGCGCTTTTCAGGATGCTTTTGCAGGTGGCGGAAGATCGTGATGTAACGCGAATAGCCAATCTTTTCAGACAGATATACGCTGTAGAAAATGTATTTCGGCTTGAAGAAAGTGTATTTCTTGGTTTTCGTCAGAAAGCCCAGATCAACCCCGATCCCAAAATCCTTCAGCACATGGTTGATGAAGCCGGCATGGCGCGCTTCGTCCCGCGCCATCAGCTTGAACAGCATCTTCACGTCGGGATTTTCCGTCTGGCGCACGATCTCGCGGTAGAGCACGCAGCCCGAGAACTCCGCTGTCAGGGAGCTGACGAGAAAGTCGACGAACTCGACGCGCAGTTCGGGGTCGAGCGTGTCGAGAATGTTGTCGAATTCGTCTGTGCGCTTGAAGTGTCCCTTGTTCGGGTCAGCCGCCATTTCCGCGATCAGGGCGTCCCATTCCTCGCGCACGGGGCTGACGTCGATCTTGTCCATCGCGTCATAGTCGGTGGTGTAGAAGCGCGGGCTGAGAATGGTATTTTCCAGGGCCACGTCATTGGTTTTGAACTGGTCTGCGGACTTCGGTGGCGCCACATCAGGCACAAGGTCGGCATAGGTCATATCGGTCATGATTTCAGGCTCCCGGGGGAAAAGCTGACTTCGTAGAGTTCCTTGAGCTCGAACATGGACAGGAACCGGACCCAGGCGCGCTCAAGGGCGCTGGCGCGGGTCACGGTCGCCATGCGCTCAATGCGGATGGTCTCGCCCCAGGGCACGGCGATCGCGGCGCCATGGACGAGGATCTTGTCGCCGACCTTGCTGGGCACATGGGCGCCGAGTTCCACATGGGCTTCCAGGGACTCGTCAGTATGGGTCACCGTGATGGTGCACGGCACGTCGAAACGGTGGGGATGGGGATCGGGCATTTGGCTCATGCGGCATCTCCGGCGTCAAACAGCTGGTCAAAATTCGCGGCGCTGCCTTTGGAGAAGGCTTCAAGTGCCACGCGGCGCCCGGTGCTGGGGTCTTCCAACAGGAGGATGCCCTCGGCGGTCCGCGTCAGGGTGAAGGGCGGGGCCTGGCCAATGCCATGCTTGTCACGGTCAAAGGTCAGCGCGCGCATGGCGGTGCGCACAAAACCGCCCTCGCCAGCAGCATAGGTGTGGATCAGCGCGCCGCTGCTCGCATCCCAGACGCCGACGGCCCCGTCCGCTTCATCGGTGAAGGTCAGCGACAGGGTCTCAGCAGAAGTGAACCGGGTTTGCTCAGCAATGCCGATGCCGGTGACCTTGGCGAAGGTGACGAAAGCCAGGACAGAGATCACCAGCCCCGCCATCGCCCAGAGCATGGCGTCCGGCACGATCTTGCCGTGGTGATGGTGGTGGGAGGCGTGGGTGTGATCAGCCATGGTTCAGTCTCCTTCAGGCCGCCCCGCTCTGGACGGGAATGCGGACATAGCGCGGCGCTGCGGCGGGCGCCTGGCCCGGCGCGGTGTCGCGAGCTTCGCTGGGCGCGGCCTCGACAGCCGCAAGCTTGGCCGGGGCGGATTCTGCGGCCGCCGCCATGGCTGACTTCAGCGTATCCACAGCGGCGGAGACATCCGTAAGTCCCCTTAGCATCGGGCGGGGGCGGCCAAATTTCAGGGGGCGCGCAAACGGCCAGAGGTGGATGTAGCCAACCCCGCCTGGCCCGGTCGTGGTCAGGCAGATGTCGCCGGCGGACTTTCCATAAGAGCGCATATCCGCAGAGGTGATGCGCGAGAAGGGCAGGTTCACATATTTGCGGATCGCGCTGCCATAGCGCATCACGATGCGCGCGTCTGTGACGGTGAAGATGGCTGCGCGTGCCATGGCCCAGGCAATGGCATAGAGCACAGCCACGGCCGCGATGAGCGTTGCCAGCGATGTGCCCGCCACGCCAATCATCTCACCTGGCGCTGCGCCAGTGCTGGACATGGCCGCAAGGCGCCAGGCTGTGGCCACGATGAAGTAGCCGGCCACGAAGCGCACATGGAAGGCATGAATCGCCAGCGCCTTGGCCGAGGGCTTGCCCTGCCACAGGATGCGCTCGCCTTCGGGAAGCGCTTCGGGCAGGCCCGGTACAGGCTCTTGCGGGCCGGTTTCTTCGTCGTGGAATAGGTTCACAGCAGGGGCTCCTGTCGTTCCGGCGTGGCGTAGAGCGTGCCTGCGCCGTAAAAGCCGGTGATCTTGTCTTCTTCCAGACGCGTCACGCTCAGCTCGTCCTTTGTGGTCGGCGCCATGGCGAACTGCTCGCCCTTGATGGCGTGCACCGTGACGCGCGGGTTGCGCCCGCCATGGACCACGGCGAAGGGCACAGGCAGCAGGACGCGCTTGGCCGCGGCCCCTTCCATGGGCACCTCCACTTCAAAGTAGCGAATGATCGCCTCTGACCGGTCGACCCAGAGATCGACGACCTTGCCGCCTTCCTCGCCATCAAGGCCCAGCACGGGCAGGCCGCGCGGGTCAGTGTCGCCGGGGCGCACTTCGAAGCCGGGGCTGTCGCGGAACGGCGCAATGCGCGGCGCGCCTTCCAGAGTGAGGTCTGCAATGTCCTGGCGCATGGCGTAGGCGCCCGGCCCGACACCGTCGAGCATGGGGTTGTCGCCTGTGGGCACATAGGGTGCGCCGATGAAGTTGGCCGTTGGCTTCAGCGCATTGCGCCGGTCTGGCGGGCCATAGGTCATCACGATGTCCTCTCGGCCATGGGGCAGTTTGAAGGTCCGCGGGGCAGGCGGGAAAAATGGGGTCGTCGAGCCCTGCCGGCCCGTCTTCTCTTGCTCCGAATGGTAGCCCTCGCGCATGCCCTCTCGCTGGAGGTAGGCCACCAGGCCGAGGAAAAAGATGGTGAATAACCAGAGGCAGACATCCACCAGATCGATGCCTGCTACGAATTCGCCGCCGAAAATCATGGGAAGTCTCCTTGTGTCCTGGTGGCTCAGCCTGGGAAGCTGGCCAGTCCAAAAGCCTTGTTGCCGGGGGGATGGTCAGATGCGCCGGAATGGCGCGCGAGGGGGCCGATCACCACCAGCGTGGTGAACAGCAAAAAGATCTCGAGGTGATAGACGACGGAGTAGCCGATCGCGTCCTGCATGAAGCCCTGTCCGAGGGCGCCTGTGCTGGCGAAGTACTCGACGCCGTCGCGGATCGCGCCGCCCAGGAAAAGCGCGGTGCCCATGGCTGTGGCCTGGACCGCGCCCCATGTGCCCAGCGCGATGCCGGAGTCTCTGTCTTTCGCCAGCGCCATGGCGGCGGTCAGGGTGCAGACGGAAAAGAGCCCGCCGCCCAGACCGATCAGGAATGCGCCTGCGCGGAACATGAGGCCTGATTGGAGTGGACCGGCGAAAACCACCAGCGAGAAGGCGAGGATGCCCAGCAGGGTGCCATGGGCGGCCAGGCGATGCGGATTGGCGCCTTTCGCAAGCCAGCGCGCGGCCAGGGCAAATCCGCCGAGCGTGCCAGCCGCGAAGATCGCCGTCAGCAGCGTGGTCTGCGACACGCTCATGGCGAGGATTTCCCCGCCATAGGGCTCCAGCAGCACGTCCTGCATGGAAAAGCCCGCCGCGCCGAGGCCGATGGCCCACATCAGGCGGCGGGTGGCGCCATCCGACATCAGGCTCGACCAGGCCTGCCCGAAGCTGATGCGGTCCGCATCTGGCCCCGTGGCGGCGCGGTTGCGCGGCTCCTGTTTCCAGAGCGCGATCAGGTTGAGCGCCATGGCGATGACAGCAGAGCCCTGGATCACTTTTATCAGCTGGATCTGTGAGAAGTTCGAGAGCAGCCAGCCAAACACCAGCGCACTAAGCCCCATGCCAGCCAGCAGCATGACATAAAGCAGCGCCACCACGCGGGGGCGCGACTCTTCCGGTGCGAGGTCAGTGGCAAGCGCGAGACCTGCGGTCTGCACCGTGTGCAGGCCTGCGCCCAGCATCAGGAAAGCGAGCGCGGCGCTGGCCTGGCCAATCCAGGCCGGCCCGTGCGTGTCACCCGACAAAATGAGCAAGGCAAACGGCATAATTGCCAGACCGCCAAACATGAACAGTGAGCCGAACCAGATATAGGGCCCGCGTCGCCAGCCGAGCACGCTGCGGTGCGTGTCTGACTTGTGCCCGATCAGGGCGCGCAGCGGCGCAAACACCAGCGGCAGGGAAATCATCAGCGCAACAAGCCAGGTCGGCACGGCCAGCTCAATGATCATCACGCGGTTGAGCGTGCCCGTCAGCAGAGTGAGCGCCATGCCGACGCTGACCTGAAACAGCGACAGGCGCAGGAGCCGGCCCAGGGGCAATGTCTCGCTGGCGGCATCGGCAAACGGCAGGAACCGTGTGCCCATGCCCTTCCAGGCGTCTGACATGCGGGGGCGCGGCGTTTGGCTCATGGCGCGGTCAGCTCCATGGCCTGGGAAAAATAAAAGCCCGACTTGATGGTTTGTGTGCGCGGTGCGGCCCAGCCTTGGAGACCGTCATGAGCGGAAATACGGCGGCGCAGGCCCTTCTCGGACACAGGCTGAATGGCGGGCGAGCGATCAGATTTCGGAAACAGCTTCCCTGCGGTGTGCATGGCCGTCAGCAGCGGCGTGCGCGGCGCAAATGTGAAGGCCACAGAGCGCCGGGCCCGGGCGGCAAAGCCAGCGAGGATGTCGGCAATGTCGTCGGCGCCATAGTGGATCACGCTGTCCATGGCGACGATGTGGTCGACCTCACCAAGGGCCGGATCGAAGGCATCGCCGACGTGAAACTCAATGCTGCCGGACATAGGCAGTTCGCTGGCACGTTCGCGGGCGAGCTCGACGAGGGTGCCCGACAGGTCCACAGCGATGACGTGGGCGCCGCGCCGGGCCGCTTCCACGGCCAGTTGGCCCGCCCCGCAGCCCGCATCGAGCAGCGTCAGTCCGGCCATATCCTCAGGCAGCCAGGAGAGCAGGGTGTCGCGCATGGCATCGCGGCCTGCACGCACGGTTGCACGGATGCCGCTAACGGGCGCATCACTGGTGAGCTTCGCCCAGGCCTCGGCCGCAGTGCGGTCGAAATACGTCTCCAGTTCGGAGCGTTTCTTGAGGTATGTGGCCGTTGTGCCCATCACTCATACCCCAGGAAGTCGAAGATCTCGCGGTCCTTCATGGGTGTGGCGTCGAGCTCGTCGACCCCATCCCAGAGCTGCTGGGCGAGGTTGATGTACTCGGCCTTCACCGCGTCCAGTTCCGCCCCGCCTTCCATCTCGAACAGGGTGGATTTCTTCAGGCGCGAGCGGCGAATGATGTCGAGGTCCTGGAAATGGGCCAGGCGCTTCATGCCCGTGGCTTCATTGAAACGGTCGATCTCGTCGGTCTGCGACGAGCGGTTGGCGATCACGCCGCCCAGGCGCACATCATAATTCTTCGCCTTCGCCTTGATGGCCGCGATGATGCGGTTCATCGCGAAGATGGAGTCAAAGTCATTGGCCGTGACGATGAGGCCCCGGTCAGCATGTTGCAGCGGACTGGCAAAGCCGCCGCAGACAACATCGCCGAGCACGTCGAAGATCACCACGTCTGTGTCTTCCAGAAGGTGGTGTTCCTTCAGGAGCTTCACCGTCTGGCCGACGACATAGCCGCCGCACCCCGTGCCCGCAGGCGGTCCGCCGGCCTCAACGCACATCACGCCGTTGTAGCCCTCGAACACAAAGTCTTCCGGACGCAGCTCCTCGGAGTGAAAGTCCACGCTTTCGAGTACGTCGATGACGGTGGGTGCAAGGCGCTTGGTCAGTGTGAAAGTCGAGTCGTGCTTGGGATCGCAGCCGATCTGCAGCACGCGCTTGCCGATCTTGGAGAAGGCGACCGACAGGTTCGACGAGGTCGTCGACTTGCCAATGCCGCCCTTGCCATAGATCGCGAAGACCTTCGCGCTGTCGATCTCGAGGGAGGGATCGAGCTGCACCTGCACGCTGCCTTCGCCGTCTGGCTGGTGGGCACGTGCGCCTGCGCGCTCGAGGGTGAGAGCGGTCATGCGGCGGCTCCTTCTGAGTGTGTGATGCCTTCCACGCGGTCTTCCAGGTCTTCCCCGGCGCGTTGCAGGGCGGCGAGTGTTGCCGCATCGGGCTGCCAGTAGTTCCGGTCACTGGCCTCCAGAAGGCGGTTTGCGAGATTGGCGGAGGCTTTCGGGTTGAGCGCAGCCAGGCGCTCGCGCAGTTCTTCGTCCAGAACAAAGGTCTCGCCGATGGACTGGTAGATCCACGGGTCGACCTGGCCGGTCGTGGCCGACCAGCCCATCGTGTTGGTCACATGGGCCTCGATCTGGCGCACGCCCTCATAGCCGTGTCGCAGCATGCCTTCATACCATTTCGGGTTCAGCGTGCGCGTGCGCGATTCCAGCGCGATCTGTTCAGACAGGGTGCGCACCTTCGCTTCGCCCTGCGTCGCGTCTGTGATGTAGATCGGCGCGTCTTCGCCCCTTGCGCGTTTAACCGCGCGGCCGATGCCGCCCAGCGTGTCGAAATAGTGGTCGATGGTGGTGACACCGAGTTCGACCGATTCCAGGTTCTGGTAAGCCAGATCCACGCCTTCGAAGATCGTGTTCAGGAGGCGCGGCTGGGCAACGGGCGCGCCGGCCCGTCCATAGGCGAAGCATTTGCGGTTGGAATAGGCCTCGGCCAGGTCGTCCTCGTCTTCCCAGCAGCCCGCATCGATCATCTGGTTGACGTTGGCGCCATAGGTGCCCTCGGCATTGGAGAACACGCGCAAGGCGGCCGTTTCCAGATCGCAGCCATGGGCTTCAGCCTGGGCGAGCGCGTGTTTGCGGATGAAGTTCTGCTCGATTGGCTCGTCTGCGCAGGCGGCCTGGTAGGCGGCGTCCGCCAACAGGCGCGATTGCAGGGGCAGGAGATCGCGGAAGATGCCGGACAGGGTGGCGACTACATCGATGCGCGGTCGGCCGAGATGTTTGAGCGAGATCAGGTCTGCGCCCGCGAGGCGGCCATAGCTGTCGAAGCGCGGCTTGGCGCCCATCAGCGCGAGCGCCTGGGCGATCTGCGTGCCTTCGGATTTCAAATTGTCCGTGCCCCACAGCACCAGCGCGATCGTCTCGGGCAGCACCGCGCCATCGGCCATGTGCCGTTCCAGCAAACGGTCGGCCTGCACAGCGCCGACCACGCAGGCGGGGGCTGAGGGCAGGCGGTAAGGATCAAATCCATGGATGTTGCGGCCGGTGGGCAGAATGTCGAGCGACCGGATCAGATCGCCGCCGGGCACAGGGGGTGTGAAGCCGCCGCGCAGGGCGCGCATCAGGCCCGGCAATTCATGGTCGGTCTGCAGCGTTTCATTGATGGCAGAAAGGCGCTCGGCCTCGCCGCGCTGCTCCGGGGCAACCTCAAGAGGGTCGCCGGCCACCAACGCCTCGATCGCTGGTCTTGGGAGGGGAGCAGCGGTGTCGAGAGGCGCGATGGCCGACAAGATGTCCACGCGCGCATCGGCAGGTGGGGTTTCGCCCGCCACATGCAGCCCGTGGGGAATGAGAGTGGTTTCCAGCTCGGTGATGGCCTCGCCGAGGATGTCCATGTCGCCGGAGGGCAATTCCAGGGCCTCGGCCTGCGCGCACACAGCGTCGGCGAGGCGCTTGGCCAGCCCGGCATCGCCGCTCGCCACGGCGGCCGACCAGCGCGACCAGGTCGCCTTCAGGTCTGTCAGTTCCTTGTACAGCCCGGCCTCGGTAACCGATGGCGTCAAATAGCTGATCGTGGTGGCCACGGCCCGGCGCTTTGCGATGGCGGCTTCGGACGGGTTGTTGCCTGCGTAGAAGTAAAGGTGGGGCAGGTCGCCGATCAGGTAATCCGGCCAGTCTGCGCCGCTGAGGCCGGTTTGCTTTCCGGGCATGAATTCCAGCGCGCCATGGGTGCCGAAATGCAGGCAGGCATCCGCGGCGAAGTCTTCTTTCAGGTAGCGGTAATAAGCGGCAAACGCATGTGTGGGCGCAAAGCCGCCCTCGAACATGAGCCGCATCGGGTCGCCTTCGATCCCGAAGGCAGGCTGGACGCCGACCATGACGTTGCCGAATTGTGCGCCGAGAATGAAGATGGACTGGCCGTCCGACAATTGGCGGCCGGGGGCAGAGCCCCATTGGGCTTCGATCTCTTCCAGCCGTGCCTCGCCGGCGATGTGATCATTGGCGGGCACCTTGGCGAGGATGTTGGCGTCCGTGCCATGCAGTCCGGAATTGCCGCCGAGGATCGCCTCGCGCAGGGCGTCGACACTGGCGGGCACATCGACGGTGTAGCCCTCTGCCTCCATCGCGCGCAGCGTGTTGAGCAGCGATTCATAGACCGAAAGATTGGCCGCCGTGCCGACCGATCTGCCATTGGGCGGGAAGTTGAACAGGGTGATGGCGACCTTGCGCTCGGCTTCCGGTGTGTTGCGCAGGCGCGCGAGTTTCAGGGCCCGCCGTGCCAGCATGTCCGCGCGCTCTGGGCAAGCCTTCATGCGCAGGGTGCCGTCGGCAGTGTCGAAGGTGCAGGCGCGGGCACATCCAGTGCAGGCTGCATTGCCCTCGGCACGTCCGCCGAACACAATCGGTCCTGTGGCGCCGTCAAGCTCTGGGATTGCCACCATCATGGTGGACTCGATGGGCGACAGGCCCTGCGTGTTCGCGCCCCATTCCTC